>DATKFB010000641.1:0-2357 GCA_035544435.1 Polyangia bacterium | reverse complement strand
GCCGAGCTTTCCGCCGCCCGGCAGCGTCAACCGCGTGATTGATCCCCAGCGCTGCTCGTCGACGGGCGAGCACTCGACGTTCTTCTTTTTCATCTCGGCAATCAGCTCGTGGACGTCGTCGCACATCAGGTAGAGCTCGTGCACATCGTTCTCGCCGGACGGGTGCACGGCGACCTCGGCCGGGGGTAACGCGAAGATCAGCCACCCGTGCCCCGCATCGACCGACGGGTACCTCAGTACGTCACGGAAGAAGGCCCGGTCCGCGTCCGCGTCCTTGCTGTAGATGATGACGTGCGCGCCGTGAATCATCGCTTGAGCATAAGGCAGGGTTTCACCAAAAGTGCATCTCTGTGCGAAGCTCGACCTTCAACGCCGAGGGCTGTCGAGCATCCCTAACGCACCTGGTTTGACCTGAGGTCATACTAAGTTATACTTTTAGTATGAAAACGGCGATCTCCATACCCGACGCGGTTTTTGAAGACGCAGAGCGGCTGGCGAAGCGCCTCAAGCGCTCCCGCAGCGATCTTTATAGTCGCGCCGTCTCCGAGTACGTCGCTCGGCACACACTCGATCAGGTCACAGCGGCCATGGACGAGGCCCTCGCCTCAGTCGACGAACCAGTCGATCCATTCGCGACGAAAACAGCCAGGCGGACCCTGAGACGAACAGAGTGGTGAGCGTCAGTCAGGGAGATGTTTGCTGGGCAGACCTGGCCGAGCCGAGCGGCTCCAGACCAGGCTTTCGACGCCCCGTCGTCGTGGTTCAGGGCAACGCGCTCAATCGCAGCCGGATCGCCACGGTCGTTTGTGTGCCGCTCACCAGCAACGTGAAGTGGTCAGCGGCGCCCGGCAACGTCGCGCTCTCGGCGGCGGCGACCGGTCTCATGAAGGACTCGGTGGCGAACGTCTCTCTGATCGTCACGCTCGACAAAGCCGAGCTGACCGAGCGCGTGGGCAACCTATCGCGCGCCAAGCTCGACCTCATTCTGTCCGGTATCGATGTGGTCTTGGGTCGCTAAGTGTCGCGGAATAGATCGAGTGCCGCACCACTCCGGCGACGAGCGCCGCTCAGATCGAGTAGTCGCCCACGAAGATCTTCGCGTCGCGCAAGCTGGCCATGACGAGGTCGCCCTCCGCGATCGCGAGGGCTTCGAGCTCGACCTTGGGCATCTCGACGGTCATGAGGACGCCGTCGGCGAGCTTGAGTGAGATCTTGACCTTGGCGCCCAGGCGGACGAGGCGCTCGACGCGCGCGGCCGAGACGGCGGGCTCGCCGTCCACCTTCGTGAGCGTTACGTCGTGCGGCCGGACGTAGACGTCGGTGCCGACGGTGGAGCCGTCGTGGGCGCGGATGGCCGCGGACATGCCGTCCGCCGTGCCGACGGGCATCGTGCCGACGGAGACGCGGCCGCTCTTGACGTGGCCGCGCAGCACGTTGGCGCCGCCCACGAACGACGCCACGAAAGCGTTCGCGGGCCGATCGTAGACGTCGTCCGCCGAGCCCGCCTGCGCGACCCGCCCCTCGTTCATGACGACGACGTGGTCCGAGACCTCCATGGCCTCCTCCTGGTCGTGCGTCACGAGCAGCGTCGTGATGTCGCGCTGGTCGTGGAATTGCCGCAACCACTCGCGCAGCTCGACGCGCACCTGGGCGTCGAGCGCGCCGAAGGGCTCGTCGAGCAGGAGGAGCTTGGGCTCGATCGCGAGGGCGCGCGCGAACGCGACGCGCTGGCGCTGGCCGCCCGAGAGCTGCGACGGGTAGCGCTCGCCGAGGCCATCGAGCTGCACGAGGGCGAGCAGCTCGTCGACCTTTCGGCGCACCTCGGCCTTGGGCGCCTTGCGCACGTTCATGCCGAAGGCGATGTTGCGCCGGACGTTCATGTGCTTGAAGAGCGCGTAGCTCTGGAACACGAAGCCGACGCCACGATCCTGGGTGGGCACCTGCGTGCAGTCGCGGTCGTCGAAGAGCACGCGTCCCACGTCGGGCTGCTCGAGCCCGGCGATCATGCGCAGCACGGTGGACTTGCCGGAGCCCGAGGGGCCGAGCAGCGCCGTGATGCCGCCCGTGGGCGCCGTGAACGAGACGTCCGCCACGGCCGGCGTGCCGCCCGCCGTGAAGCGCTTGCTGAGGCTCTCGACCGTGAGGCTCATGATCGCCGGCTACGCGAGCGAGCGCGCGCGCGCCGAAGCCCC
The DNA here is from genome assembly GCA_035544435.1 of Polyangia bacterium. Lineage (GTDB taxonomy): Bacteria > Myxococcota_A > Polyangia > Fen-1088 > Fen-1088 > DASZFV01. The sequence continues at coordinate 165 of DATKFB010000641.1, read as the reverse complement.
CGCGTCGAGCCTGAGCGCGCCCGCGAGGCTGACGACCTGGCCGACGACGAGCAGGCCCGGCGCCTCGCGGGCGTCGGGCGAGATCTCGGCGGCGCCCAGACCTTCGAGCGCGCCCGTCCAGTGCCACGCGTCGGGCGTGGCGGCGCCCACGATGATCGCGGCGGG
>DATKFB010000640.1:0-3042 GCA_035544435.1 Polyangia bacterium | reverse complement strand
AAGTCGGCGCTGCGCAGGTGTTCGTCCCGCTTGGCGTCACGCGAGTCGATGGCGCGCGCGTCGACGGTCACGTCGACCTTCGAGCGCGTGAGATCCTGCTCGTCGATGACGACGGTCCCCGTGACGGGTCCGAGGTGCCCGCGCACGTGCGAGACCATGAGGTGGCGAACCTTGAAGCCGGCGTTCGCGTGCGACGTATCGATGTCCCAGGTCGTGGCGGCGGGCGCGGCCACGAAGGACCGGGGGAGAGCGGCGGAGGCGGTTTCGGTGTTGGCGTTCATGTGGAATGTCCTTTCACCCACTACTTTGGGCACGCCGCATCTATTTGACAAATGGATGATTTGTATAAGCTATATTCTTTTTATGAATATAGCTTCCTTGAACTTGAACCTCCTGCCCGTGCTCGACGCGCTCCTGAGCGAGCGCAGCGTTAGCCGCGCGGGCACGCGGCTCGGGCTCTCGCAACCCGCCGTCAGCAACGCGCTCGCCCAGCTCCGAGAGCTGCTGCACGACCCCCTCTTCGTGCGCAAGAGCGGCGGCATGGCGCCCACCGAGCGCGCCCTCGCCCTCGCCGGTCCGCTACGCGCGGCGCTGCTGGCCCTCGAGCAGGGGCTCGAGCCGTCGGCGAGCTTCGATCCGGCGACCGCCGAGCGCGACTTCACGATCGTCACGAACGACTTCGTGGCCTTCGCGATGCTGCCGGGACTGCTGGCGCGCCTCCAGCGCGAGGCGCCGCGCGTGCGCCTGCAGGTGCGGGCCTGGCAAGAGCACATCGTGCCGCCCGACCTCGCGCGCGGCGACGCTGACCTCGTGCTCGGCTTCAACCGCGGCCTGCCGCCCGGTCACCACGCCGCGCCCCTCTTCCAGGACCGCTTCATCTTCGTCGCGCGAAAAGGTCATCCTCTCGTGCCTGGCAAGATCACGCTCTCGACGTACACGAAGCTCGGGCACGTGCTCGTCTCTCAGGAGCCGAACGCCCGCGGCGTCGTCGACGACGTCCTCGCCCAGCGGGGGCTCGCGCGCAACGTCGCGCTCCGCGTGTCGCATTTTCTCCTCGTGCCGCCCATCGTCGCCGCGACGGACTACGTCGCCGCGCTCAGCGAGATCGTCGCGCGCTCGATGGTGACGAGGCTGCCGCTGCAGCTCCTCAAGATGCCGCTCGACGTGCCCGGCGCCACCGTCCAGATGATCTGGCACGGACGCACCGACGCGTCCGAGGCGCACCATTGGTTGCGCGGCCTCGTCGAGGACGTCGGCCGCGGAATAGAAAGGTCTTGTAAGAAGGTGTCGAAGGCGACCTGAGGTCAACCGACGGCGCGCGCGCCCGCGGCCAACATGCGCGTCAATGCGCGCGGATTCTTCGCGCCGCGCTCGCTCATCCAGTGCCGGGCGGCCGCGGCCGCCGCGCCGTCCGCGGAGAGCTCGGCGGCCGCCAACTCGGCGGCTGCGGCGAAGAGCGACAAACCCTCCAGGCGCGCGGCTGCCGCGGCGCGCCGATAGGAGGCCAGCGCCTTCGCGTCGTCGCGGGCGAGGCTCGCGGCCGCGCCCTCGACGAGGCCGGCGAAGACGCGGCTCCACGCGCCGCGAGAGCGCGCGAGGTGCTCGCCGCATCGGCGCGCGAGCTTGAGCCGCGCGGCCGCGAGCGGCGCGCCTTCGCCGTTGGCCGCCGCGGCGAGGGCGGCGCGGGCGCGCAGGTGAACGGCGACGAGGCGCGTGTGCTCGATCATGAGGAGATGCGACCGCCGCAGGAGCGGCCACGCGCCCTCGACGAGGGCGTGCGCCGCCGCGCCGTCACCCTCGTAGAGCGCGATCTGCGTCTCAGCGAAGAGCGAATACCAGTGCTGGATGTGATAGCCGCGCGACGACCAGCCGCTCTTCGCCTCCGCGACCTCGTGGCGCGCGCGCGCCGGCTCGTCGTCGAGCAGCCACGCGGCGTTGGCGAGACCGGTGCGCAGCGTCGTCGTCGCGTACACCGAGCCGCGATCGTTGGCCTCGCGCAACCCCTCGGCCGCCGAGATCCGAAAGCGCGGGAGCTCGCCGAGGTAGTAGAGGCACTCGAGTGAGAACTGCCGCGCGGCGTTCAGCTCCCAGACGGTGCCCACGCAGCGCTCCCGGAAGACGCGCGACGCCGCGTCGAGGTGCTCGATGCCCTGCGCGAAGCGGCCGAGCAAGTGGCCCGCGAGGCCGCTCATGAGCGAGACGATGCCCGTGGCGTGCGGGTTGTCGAGATCGGCGACGATCCGGGCCGCCTCGTCGAGCAAGGCGCGCGCTCGCGCCGCCTGGCCCTGCGCGGCGGCGTAGGCGGCCTCGCCCGCGACGCCGCGGGCGACGCGGTACGGCTCGCCCGCGCGCAGCGCGAGCAGGAGGCTCCGCACCTGAAAGTGCGCGCCTTGCACGGGATCCATGAGGCCGAGGCCGGACGAGAGCGACCAGCACAGGTCGACGCGCGCCAGCTCACGCGGCGCGATCTCCTCGACGGCGCGCCGTCGGAAGCGGCGACCGCGAATGCGCAAGAGCGCGCGTTGCCCGAGGAGCGCGCGAAGCGGCGAGCGCGCGAAGCCGAGGCCCGCGTCGGCGAGCGCCGCCGCGGCCACGGCGCGGCCCTCGTCGAGACGGCCGCTGCGAATGAGCTCCTCGGTGCCGCGCCGCCGCAGCTCGAGCGCCTTGACGGGGCCGGCGCCGCGCGCCGCCGTGAGATAGTGCCCCGCCGAAGCGGCGCCGCGCCCCGCGTTGGCGAGCGCGTCCGCGAGACCCACCTCGAGCTCGCGCAGGCGTTCGGCCGGCCACGTGCCGAGCTCGAGCGCCGTCTCGTAGAGCGCCACGGCGCGATCGAAGGCCAGCGCCTCGGCGGCGCGCGCGGCGGCGTCGGCGAAGCGCTGCGCGGCCCGCTCCGGATGCCCGGCCTCGCGCCAGTGGCCGGCGGCGCGCAACGGATCGATCCCGAGCTCGAACGTCGTCGCGAGACGCTCGTGCAGCTCGGCAGCCTCCTCGGGCGAGATCGAGGCGCGCGCGACCTGGCGCACGCGGTCGTGCGCGATGTCG
>DATKFB010000639.1:0-3247 GCA_035544435.1 Polyangia bacterium | reverse complement strand
GCGCTTGTACATGAAGAGCGCGTCGCTGATGACGTCGTGCCAGTACATGGCGTGGTTCTCGGGGTTGGCGTTTACCCAGGGCAGGAGCGGCAGCACCGCGTAGCCCCAGAACTGCCGGTTCATGCCCAGCGAGGCGCCGCCCGCGAAGCCGCCCGCGAGGAGGTTGTAATGCGACAGGCCGTCCGGGTGCGACCGCCGCGTCTCGACGACGGCGGGGAGGCACACGAGCGCGGCGAGCGCGACGGGCGTGGCCGCGGCGAGCCGCGCGCGCGCGGCCGGCCAGGCCGCCGAGACGACGCGCGAGAGCCGCTCGAGACCGATGGCGGCCGCGACGGCGAGGTACGGCATCGCGGGCAGGAAGTGCTTCACGCCGCCGAAGATCGGCGTGCCGGGCAGCGCGATCACGGACAGCGGACCGAAGATCTGCACCGCGAGGAATGCGCCCGGCGCGCGGTCGACGTCGGCGCCCGGCCGCCGCCAGTCGGGGCGCGCCGTGTCCAGACCTTCGGGCTGCTCTGGCTCGGCCTCGGGACCGAGGGGCTCGCCGCGGCGGCGGCGCACGAGCGCGACACCGCCCACGAGCGCGAGCGCGAGCGTCGTCACGGGAACGGTGAAGAGCGTCTCGACGAAGGGCGCCGAGACGCGCAGCAGCTTCAGACCGGAGTTGGTGACGGGCGCGTTCCAGTTCCGGCCGAGGTACTCGAAGTTGTAGTGCTCGTGCTGGAGGTGGCGGTTGACGTACGTGCGCGCGCGCTGCAGGGGCGCCTGCCACAGCCAGGGCCAGTGCAGCACGAAGATGAGCGGGCCGAGCACCGCCATCGACACGAAGGCGAGCGGCACGCGCGGCAGGCGGCGGCGTCCGCCCCAGCCCAGCAGATCCCCGCGCCGCATCCACAGGTAGTGGCCAGCGAGGAAGATCGGCATGAGCCAGGCGTTGTGCTTCGTGCCGAGCGCGACGCCGAAGACGATCCCGGTGAGGATGCCCCAGCGGGCGCTGCGCAGCGATTTCCAGTAGGCCGTGCCGACGACGAAGGCCATCGTCGTGATGGGCGCATCGAAGCAGGCGATCTGCGCGTGGAAGAAATAATGGGGTTGGGCCAGCGTCAGCACGGCGCCCGCGGCCGCGGCGGGCCACCCCACGAACCGGCGCGAGAACCGGTAGACGAACGCGACGAGCAGCGCCGCGAACAGGATGGCCGGGAAGCGGAAGGCGGTCGACTCGCGCGCGAAAAGTGGCAGCGTGAGGTGGCGGCCGCGCACGGGGATGGGATGCAGGCCCCGCGCGGGCCCCGTGCACGTGCAGCGGTGGAAGGCGCGCCAGGACAGGCCGTAGAGGACCTTCGCGACGACCGGGTGATCGGGCGCGTTGTCGCTCCAGTAGCGGTCGAGGCCGGTCGGCGTGAAGGAGCGACCGGGGTGTCCGGCGCGTAGATTCGACCCGAGCTCCTCGAACCAACCCCAGTAGCGCTCGCCCGCGCGGAAGTACTGGCCCTCGTCGCGCCCGAAGCCTTGGCGGCCCTCGACGGCGAGGAGCCAGGTCACGGTCGCGAGCGCCAAGAGGGCCGTGACGAGGCGATCGCGCGCCAGCATCGCGAGGCGCGTCGGTGGGCTCTCCGTGAGGGTCATTTTCGCGCCTCGGCGGCCAGCACGAAGTGTCGCTGGTAGGGCGCCGGCGAGGTGATCTCGAAGCGCACGTCGACGACGCGTCCGGCGTAGACGCTCGTGTCGAGGTGCGTGAGCCGCCAACCGCTGTCGTTCGTCGCCTCGATGACGGGCTGGGGCGAACCGGCGAGCACGACCCGCAGGTCGACGACGCCCTGCCCCGCCTTGCGCATCCACACGTCATGGAGACCGGTCGCCACGACGAGCTCGCGGCCGAGCGGCACGGCCGGGTAGTCGATGACGACGGTCGCGTCGCCCACGGGCTGCGCGAGCAGGCCGCGGTGGACGGTCGTGTCGACCTCGACCGTCTGCAGGCGAACGAAGTTGTACGACACGTTGGGGCACTGGAAGCGATCGGTGCTCCACGGGCACTCGACGGCGGGGCGCCCGCGCGGCAGGCGCGACACGCGCGCGTCCATCCAGTGCTCCAGGAAGTCGTGCACGACGACCGCCGGCGGGCGCTCGACGCGACGAAGCGTGAGCGCGCCGAAGCGCCGCTCGAGCGCGACCGCGCCGCGCGCCGCCTCGGGCGCGTGCGCGCCGCGCTGCCCGAGCTCCCAGACGCGACCGAAGCGCGCGTCGTCGAAGCGCGCCGCGATCGGCAGCGGCACGAGATCGCCGAGGTGTAGGCGCATGATCGGATCGGCCCACGCCGGCGCCGCCACGACGAGATCCCCCGCCACGAACCCGGCCCGGATCTCGCGCGCCGCCGCCTCCCAGTCCCCGTCCTTGGCCGCGCGCGACGGCGCCACGAGCGCGTTGACTGTTTCGACGACCGCCAGCAAGGCGATCGCCGCGGCCACGATCAGGCCAAGCCGCGACCCGGCGGGTGCGGCCGGCGACTCGAGCGCCGGCGCTTCGGCAGGCAGATCCACGGCGCGCGCAGACTAGCAGATTTCCCGAGGCGCTTATCCCAGTAGCCGGGAGGCCCGGTGAGGGCGCGGCGAAGTCGCGGAGGCAGGTGTGGTGGGCGCGGTCCCGAATACCGCGCCTGCTCACCTTGGGGGACTTGGGAGGGCCCGTGGCCCAGGCCGAGCGAAGCGAGCCCGGTGGGAGGCAGGGCCTGGAGGGGCCGAGGGGCGCAGTCCTCCCCACGCTACCGGACGACGAACGTCCCGAGGCGCAGGCGGCCCGCGGCGTCGGAGAAGGTCTTGGGCGTCACAGCGAGGTGCTCGGCGGCGCGGAAGGCGCCGATGTAGAGCGTGTACGTCCCGCGCGGCCCGGCGGGCGAGATGGGGATGCGCCAGGTGTCGCGGATGGTTTGGCCGGGACGCCAACGCGAAAGGGGCATGAGGCCCTCGAGGGGGACGTGGTCCATGTTGCGGAAGCCGCCCGGCCCCTCGAGGTGGAAGAAGAGCCGCCATTCGGGGCCGAGGCGCTTCTTCGCTGCGAAATGGTACGTCACCGTTACTTCGCCGCCCGGCGGAACGATCTCGGGCGCGACGTCGTAGCCCCGCACCTGAATCTGATCGCCGAGCATGGCGTCGAGGACGTGCGTGGGGCGCGGCGCCGTCGCGCCCGGCGGCGTCACGCCGCGCGCCATCTTCTCGGCCGCGCCCGCCGGCAGCGCGAGCGCGGACACGAG
>DATKFB010000638.1:0-12140 GCA_035544435.1 Polyangia bacterium | reverse complement strand
GCTCGCCCCGCGAGCTCGACGCGCAGCGAATCGACGAACTCAGGCACCGACACCGGCGTGATGGGGCACGCGGGCGTCGCGACGCGAACCCCCGCGATGACGGTGATCTCCGCCGCCGAGGCGCTGGACGCGAAGAGGGACGCGGCGACGAAGACGCCCGCGCGGGACGCGGTCATGCCGCGAGACTAACCTAAGCAGCCCGTCTGACTAACGGCAACGGGCTCACGTCGGGGCCTCGACGCCGTACCCCCTCCCCCTCGCGACCTTCGGTCTCGACCCCTACCGGCCGCGGTCGTTGGGCGCGAGCGCCGATTCCATCTCGGCGCGGCGGCGCCCGGCCGGGAAGTCGCGCAGGTAGGCCTCCGCCGCGCTCCGCGCCGCGGACCACTCGCCCGCGCGCTCGTGCGCCTCGAAGAGGCGCGCGCGCACGTCCTCGCGCAAGCTGCGTGGCACGCCGAGGGCGAGGGCGCGCTCGAGCGCCATCGTCGCGGAGCGCGGCCGGTCGAGGGCATCGAGCTCGAGGCGGCCGAGTGCGAACGCCGCAAGCGGTGCCTGCGGGTCGCCCGCGAAGTCCGAGAGGATGCGTTCGAGGGGCCCCACCGCCTCGGCCGGGTGGCCTGAGAGGCGCGCGACGTCCGCGAGCACGAGCAGGTCGGAGACCCCGAGGCGCCGCGCCTCGCGCTCGACGCCTTGCGCGCCGAGGACGGCGAAGGCCTCGGCCGGGTGCCCGCGGTGGGCGAGCTCGCGCCACGAAGCGGGAGGCGGCGCCGCGCGAGACGTCTCGTCGAGCCCCGGCTCGGCGAGGTCTGCGCCCGACTTCTCGCGAAACGCCGCTCCGGCGCCCGTCACTGGCGGCAGGGGCGATGACACGAGCCCTTCGACGATGTCGAGCGACTCGCCCGCGGCCAAGCGGCGCGCGCGATCGGCGATCCGCTCGCCGCGCACGACGATGGCGCCGCGCTGGACGGACACGCGCAGCCGTCCCGGCGCGCGCTCGCACGAGAACCGCGTGCCCACGACCTCCACCGTCGCGAGCCCGCACTCGACCTGCCAGCGCCTCGGCCCACCGGGTCGCACGTCGAAGGAGGCGTTTCCCCGCTGCAGAACCCCGAGGAACGTCGTCCCCGAGGATTCGAGCGGCTCGAAGCGCGCGCCGCCCCCGAGCTCGATGGCCGATCCGTCGGACAACGCGAGGCGCACGCCCGCCGCGGGCGCGTCGACGGCGACGAGCGCGCGTCCGTCGCCGAAGCGCAGAGGCCCGGCATCGCGGCGTCCGATGGCGACGAGCGCGATGACCACGGCGCCCGCGAAGGCGAGCGCGCCGACGGCGACGCGGCGCCGACGGCGGCGGGCGTCGGGCAGACGCCCATCGATCCGCTCCCAGATCCTTCGCAGCGTGGGCTCCTCCGTGGGATCGCGCAGCATTTCCTTGAGCGGGAACTGGAGGTGGGTCACGCGCCCTCCCCGTCGATCGATGGTCGCGAAGCGTGCGATGGTCGCGAGGCGTGGGCGCGCACGACGGCATCGGCGTCGGCGAGACGCCGTTTGATGGTCGCGAGCGAGCAGCCGCACGTGGCGGCGGCCTCCGTGAGCTCGAGGCCTTCCACGTGACGCAAAATCCACGCGATGCGCAGGTCGGGCCGCAGCCGCGCCAGCACGCGGTCGAGCAGCGCGAGCTCGGCGCAAGCCTCGGGGTGTAGCCCCGGCGCCGCGAGCGCCTCGAGCGTCGCGTCGTCCGCGCCGCGGTCGAGGCCCAGGAGTCGGAGGAGCCGCAGACGGCGCAGACGATGTCGGACCAGGTTGATGACGATCTGCCCCAGCCAGACGCGCAGGGCGCCCGCGTCGCGGAGCGTCGCCAGCTGCTCGAACGCGGCGATGAACCCGTCCTGCACGATCTCCTCGGCGTCCCCGCGATTGGCGAGCAGCCGCGTCGCAAGTCCGAGCAGGTAGTCCGCGTGGCGACGGTACAGCACCTCGCGGCACCAGCGATCCCCGCGCTTGGCGCGATCGACGAGCTCTGCGTCGCTCAACGAGTCCGGCAGCCGCAGCAGCACGGGGCCGTCCGGACGCTTCGCAAAAATCGCCATTGCCAATGGTAGGGATACCTGAAGGCTCAAGGACGGCTCATTTCTATCGGTAAACGATTTAATGAGCCATTCTGATGCCTTCGTGGCCCGTACCCACATGACCAGACTTCGCTCGTCCCGCTCCCCCTGAATCTCGGCCTCTTTCTCGGCTTGGCCGTGCTCGCTGGTGGTATCCCGGCGGCTGCGGTAACTCGACGAGCGCGCTCTCGAAGGACGGCGGCACGACGGGCTCGGCGGGCAAGACGGGCTCCGCTTGCTCCGCGGGCACGCCGGCGTCGGCGCCACCGCGGGCAGCACGGACACCGCGGGCGCGACGGCAACCGGCGGCGCGGGCGGGTCGATCTTCAAGTGCCGGTCGGCATGACCCAATGCAGCGACGGCATCGACAATGACGGCGACGGCCTCATCGACTCCGCCGATCCCGGTGCACGGGAGCGGCGAGAGCAGCTTCGCGACCGGCATCCCGGGCGACAACGTCGATCCGTGCAAGCAGGACTGCTTCTTCGACGGTAACTCGCGCCTGGGCGACGACGGCTGCCAGTGGCAGCTCGAGTGCGATCCCAGGAGCACGAACACCAGGTGCCCCCTTCAGCCAGAGCTACGTCGACAAACACATGACGGAGCGCTCGGCGACCGCCTCGCAGTGCACGGCCAAGGACTTCAGCGATCCGACGAAGTGCTCGCCTTGCACACAGGTCACGCACTGTATGAACACGTGTGACCGGTGCGAGCTCTGCGTCGGCAAGACCAGCGTCCCCGAGGACTGCACCGCGGGCGACACGACCGGGCCGGACGGCTCTCCGCCGAGCGACGCCGGCGGCACGCCCACCTGCACGGGCGGCTTCTCCTGTGTTCCGGGCCCCAACGCCGTCTGCCCCACGGGTTACGGCTGCCTCACGGGCGGCTGCGTCCCGTCATCTCGTAACGAAGAGCCGAGGCGGCGGGCGCCGTGAGCGCGTCGACGAGACGTCGCTCGCGGCGCGCCTACGCCGCGAGCGAACGCAGGACGTAGTGCAGGATGCCGCCGTGCTGGTAGTAGGCGATCTCCTGCGGGGTGTCGATGCGAACGAGCGTCTTGAGCTCCCTGACCGTGCCGTCGGCGCCCGTCGCGCGGACGGTGAGCGTCTTGCCGCCCGCGAAGCCCGCGTCGAGCATCTGGGGCAGCCCCACGGTCTCGAAGACCTCCTCGCCCGTGAGGCCGAGCGAGGCGACGCTCTCGCCCGCCGCGAACTGCAGCGGCACGATGCCCATGCCCACGAGGTTGCTGCGGTGGATGCGCTCGTAGCTCTCGGCGATGACCATGCGCACGCCGAGAAGCAGCGGGCCCTTGGCCGCCCAGTCGCGTGACGAGCCGCTGCCGTACTCCTTGCCCGCGAGGACGAGCAGGGGCACGCCCTCCTTCGAGTAGCGCTCGCTCGCGTCGAAGATCGACATGGTGGCGCCGTCGGGCAGGTGGCGCGTCACGCCGCCCTCGGTGCCAGGCGCCAGCAGGTTCTTGAGGCGCACGTTGGCGAACGTGCCGCGCACCATGACCTCGTGGTTGCCGCGGCGCGCGCCGTAGCTGTTGAAGTCCTTGGGGTCGACGCCGTTGTCGACGAGGTACTTGCCGGCGGGCCCATCCTTCTTGATGCTGCCCGCGGGCGAGATGTGGTCGGTCGTGATGCTGTCGCCGAGGACGGCGAGCGCGCGCACCTTGCGGAGATCGCCGATCGCGCCCGGCGTCTTCAGCATGCCCGCGAAGTACGGCGGGTGCTTGATGTAGGTCGAGTCCTCCTCGAAGACGTACGTGTCGCCCTTGGGCACCGACAGCTTCTGCCAGCGCTCGTCCCCCTCGAACACGACGCCGTACGACTTCGTGAACATCTCGGGCTTGACCGCCCTCGCCATGACCTCGGCGACCTCCTTCGTCGAGGGCCAGATGTCCTTGAGGAAGACGGGCCCGTCGGAGCCCTGACCGAGGGGCTCCTTCTCGAGGTCGAGATCGATGCGGCCCGCGAGCGCGAACGCCACGACGAGCGGCGGCGACATGAGGTAGTTCGCGCGCACCTCCGGGTGAACGCGGCCCTCGAAGTTGCGGTTGCCGGAAAGCACGCTGCACACGACGAGCGCGCGATCCTCGATGGCCTGCGTGACGGCCGCCGGCAGCGGACCGGAGTTGCCGATGCACGTCGTGCACCCGTAGCCGACGGTGTTGAACTTGAGCTTGTCGAGGTAAGGCGTGAGGCCAGCCTCGGCCAGATACTCGGTGACGACCTTCGAGCCGGGCGCGAGCGACGTCTTGACCCAAGGCTTCGTCGAAAGGCCCTTCTCGACGGCCTTCTTGGCGACGAGACCGGCCGCGACGAGCACGGACGGGTTCGAGGTGTTCGTGCAGCTCGTGATGGCGGCGATGACGACCGACCCGTTGTTGACCTCGGGGAGCGTCTCGCCGAGGGGCGCGAAGCCGATGTTGGTCTTCGAGGAGAGCTTCTTTTCGGGCTTCTTCGGCTTCGCGAGCGAGGCCACGGCGTCCTCGAAGGACCTCTTCGCGCGGTAGAGGCCCACGCGATCCTGGGGGCGCTTGGGCCCCGCGACGCTGGGCTCGACCGACGCGAGGTCGAGATCGACGACGTCGGAGTACGTGGCCTCGGGCGTGCCCACCTCGTGGAAGAGCCCCTGCTCGCGCGCGTAGGCCTCGACGAGCGCCACCTGCTCGGCCGAGCGTCCGGAGAAGGCCAGGTACCGCAGCGTCTCGGTGTCGATCGGGAAGATGCCGCAGGTCGCGCCGTACTCGGGCGCCATGTTGGCGATCGTCGCGCGGTCGGCGAGCGACAGCGCCGCCACGCCCGCGCCGAAGAACTCGACGAACTTCCCGACGACGCCCTTCTTGCGCAGGATCTCGGTCACCGTGAGGACGAGGTCCGTCGCGGTCATGCCCTCGCGAAGCTTGCCGTGCAGGCGCATGCCGAGCACCTGCGGAATCAACATCGACATGGGCTGGCCCAGCATGGCGGCCTCGGCCTCGATGCCGCCCACGCCCCAGCCGAGCACGCCCAGGCCGTTGACCATCGTCGTGTGCGAGTCCGTGCCGACGACCGTGTCGGGGTACGCCTGAATGACGCCATCCTTATCGGGAGTCGTCGTGAACACGACGCGCGCGAGATACTCGAGGTTGACTTGGTGGACGATGCCCGTGTCCGGTGGCACGACCGCGAAGTTCCGGAAGGCTGACTGGCCCCAGCGCAGGAAGGCGTAGCGCTCCTTGTTCCGCGAGAACTCGATCTGCGCGTTGAGCGAGAGCGCCTTGTCGGTGCCGTACTCGTCGACCTGCACCGAGTGGTCGATGACGAGCTCGGCCGGCAGGAGCGGGTTGATACGCGTGGCGTCGCCGCCGAGCTTCTTCATGGCGGCGCGCATGGCCGCGAGATCGACGACGGCCGGCACGCCCGTGAAGTCCTGCAGCAGGACGCGCGCCGGCATGAAGGCGATCTCCTTGCTGGGCTCGGCCTTCGGGTCCCAGCTCGCGAGAGCGCGCACGTCGCTGTCCTTGACGGAGCGGCCGTCCTCCGTGCGCAGCAGGTTCTCGAGGAGGATGCGCAACGAGAACGGCAGGCGTCCGGGATGCAGACCCGCCTTCTCGAGGACGGACAGGCGATGGATCTCGAACTCGCGCCCGCCGGCGCCCACCTTGAGCGTCGATCGGCTCCCGAAGCTATTTGGCATGAGGCGATCTTTAGAGACTGGAGGGCCGTCTGTCGAGGGGGGTCACTTCTTGGGCGGGTAGCTCAAGAAGATGCGGCTCTTGCGGTTGCGCTCCTCGGTTTGGCCCGGCGGAGGGCTGTCGTCCTCGACGATCCAGGCATCGAACTTCGTGATGGCGTCCTCGGGGCGTCGGGTGCGCTCTGGATAGCGCAAGATCCACTCCTGCAGCGCCACGAAGTACTCGGGCTTGAACGGGATGCGTGACGAGTAGTTGAAGAAGAACGAGTCGTTGTCGAGGCGCGGTGGAATCCTGTCGTGACCCGGGTTGCGGTAGCGGCTCGCGACCTCGCTGTAGGGATCGACGTGCCGCCCGTCGACGGTGACGGCGTCGACGACGACGCTCTCGTCGGTCATGGGCGCGTCGGCGGCGAACATCGACCAGGCCTGGATGAGCCGCGGGTAGGCCACGAGCTGCATGATCCACGATGGCTGCTTGTGCTTGAGGAACTTCGGCACGGCCGCGTTGATGAAGAGCGTCTCGCTCACGAGCGTCGTCAGCAAGAGCAGCACGGCCACCTCGCGCGCCCCCGCCGCGGCCCGGCGCAGCACCTGCCGCGCGGGCGTCGGCTCGGGCGGGGGCAGGACGACGGCCGCGGCGCCCTCGCCCGGCAGCCCGCACGCCGCGAGGCCGAGGCCGATCGACACCGACTGTCGCCGGCGCGCGAAGGCGTCGTAGACGACGTTCGCGAGCTGCCGCAGGCCCGGCAGGCGCAACGGCAGGCTCCACAGGACGCCGAGCGGCAGCGCCCCCAGGATGCGCGCCATGCCGTCGGCGCGCGTCGCGACGCGACCCGTCGCCTCGTCCACGACGGCGATCGTCGAGCCGAGCAACTCGGGCGTCACGCCCGCGGGCAAAAAACCCGGGTCGGCGCTCGAAACGAAGCGAAGCCGCTCGAAACGATCGAGGCGCGCGAGCACGCGCGCGATCTGAAAGCAGACGCCGCAGCCCGCGTCGAAGTAGACCGTGAGCCGCCGCGCGCGCCTGCGCGCCAGGCGCGCAAAGAGCTGCCAGTCCTCGCGCGAGAGTAGGTACGGCGAAAAGCCCATCATGGCGAGCGAGAAGACGCCTAGGTTGATGAAGAGCTGAAAGCCCGTGTGCAGCCCCAAGCAGCCGAGGATCGCGAGCCGCCGCGTCACGACCTTGTAGACCGGCAGCAGCAGCAGGATCGGCATGCACGCCTCGGTGAAGAGCGCGCTCCACGACAGGACGCGCGACAGGGCGAGCGTCATGTGCGGCCGCAACCAGACGCCGAACCACGTCACCATGCGGTCCTGGAAGATCACGTAGTGCACGGCGCTGCCCGTTCGCCAGGTCATTCCGCCCTTGTGTACGGCGTTGAAGAAATAGGCGTTCGCGAGCTGGAGCACGAGGGCCAGCACCGCGAGCGACACGACGGGCGTGACGTCGCCCTCGAGGCCCGCGCGATCGTTCAGCTCGGCGGCCGTCGTCTCGCGCCTGCGATGCATGCTGGCCCGCACGGCGTCGACGGAGAACCGCCGTCCGAGAGGCAAGAAGGCCGTCCAGAGCGCCAGCTCGCCCAGCGTCCAGTCGCCGCCGTTCTCGAGGAAGGGCACGCGGCTGTGCAGGCTCATGACGGCCACGACGGTGAGCGCCTGCATGAGCCGCGTGCGCCAGCCCACGAGCAGCGCCACATACACGAGACCGCACAGCACGAATCCGACGAAGGCCTCGTCGGGCCAGGAGGCCATGAAGAAGAGCGAGAACATCCACTGCGTGGGCGGCCGCCAGAGCAGCGTGTGGTTCGGCAGCAGGCCCTCGTTCGAGTACCAGAGCGTGATGCCGGCCCAGGCGCGGTGGACGAGATCGAAGAGCAGAATCAGCGCGAGGACGATCCGGCCCACGCCCAGGCTGCGCGGATCGATCGTGAGGTACGTGCGCTCGAAGGTCGCGCGGAGCGCCCGCCACCGCGCCGGCCCCTCGCCCGCGGCCGTCGCGACGGCCGCGGCGTCCGCCGGCGTGTCGGTCCTGGCGTCGACGGGGCCGCTCACGGGCGCTTCCCCGCCGCGGGAGGCGCGGCCGGCGCGGGCTCCCGCCATTGCAGCACGCGGCGGCGGCGCACGTCGCTGGGTTCGGTCTCGCCGGGCTTCGGGCTGGCGTGCTCGAGCAGCCATACGTCGAACGCGACGATCGTGTCGCGCTCGCGCCGCGTGCGCTCTGGGTAGCGCAGCAGCCACTCGAGCAGCGCCTGGTGATACGCAGGCATCGTCGGGATGCGGAGCTCGTAGTCGCACCAGAACGAGTCTTGGCCGAGCCGCTTGGGAATGTCGTCCACGGGCAGCACGGCCACGCGGCTGCCGACCTCGTTGAGCGGATCGACGTGGCGCCCGTCCCGCGTCACCGCGTCGACGACGAGCATGTAGTCGCGCAGCGGCGCGTCTGGCGAGAACATCGACCAGCTCTGGAAGATGTGCGGGTACGCGACGGCGGCCGCGGCCCAGGCGGGCCGGCGCTCCATGCGCAGGATCTCCGGTACCGGCACGTTGGCCACCGACACGTCCGCCGCGAAGACGAACATCACGAGCGCCACGCCCACCTCGCGCCAGAGCGGGAGCTGAGCCCGCGCCCACGTCCGTAGCGGCGTCTCGCCCGGCTCGGGCGCGCGCCTCGGCGGCGGCGCGCCCGGTATCCCGCAGGCCGCCAGCCCGAAGGCCGTCGAGATGGCCGTGCGGTTGCGCGCGAAGGCGTCATAAGCGACGCCGCCGAGCTGGCGCACGCCCGGCACGAGCAGTGGCCACGCCCAGAGGCGTCCGAGCGGCAGCGCGGCGAAGATTTGCGCGAAGGCGTCGGAGCGCGTCCAGCGGCGGACGCGCGCGCCGTCCACAACGAGGATGGTCCGCTCGAGGAGATCGGGCGGCACGTCGGCGGGCAGCGCCTCCGGGTCCTGGTTCGAGACCCAGGTCAACCGCCGGTACACGTCCATGCGCGCGAGGGCGCGCACGATCTGAAAGCACACGCCGCAGCTCGCGTCGTAGTAGACGGTGCGCCTCCGTCCGCGCGTGGGCACGAGCCGCCCGAACAGGCGCCAGTGACCATCGGTGAGCAAGAAGGGCACGTAGGCGATCATCGCGGGCGAGAAGACGCCGAGGTTGATGAGCAGCGCGATGCTGCCGTGAAACGCCGTGAGAGCGACCACGGCGAGCCCGCGCGTCCAGTGCCGCAGCACGGGGCAGAGCAAGACGGCCGGCATCACCGATTCGAAGACGAGCGTGCCGTGCGTGAGGGTCCTCCACAGCGCGAGCGGCAAATGCTCGCGCGCCCACAGGCCGAGCGAGGTCACGATGCGCTCCTGCCAGAGCACGTAGTGGATGGCGGTGCCGTCGCGCCAGGTCTGTCCCGTCTTGTGCGAGAAGTTGAACCAGTAGATGACCGCGAGCTGCAGCAAGATGCCGAGGCACGCGAGCGAGGCGGCGGGGCGCTCGTCGGGCGGCGGCAAGCGCTCGGGCGCGAGGTCGGCCGGCGTCTCGTCCGGGCGCGCGCGCAGGCTCGTCCGGAGCGCGTCGACCGAGAACCGGCGCCCGAGCGGCAGGAACAGCGTCCACGCCATGAGCGCGTCCATCGCCACCGTGCCCCAGTTCTCGACGAAAACGATGCGGTTGTGCAGGCTGATCGCGAGCAGGAAGCAGACGACCTGGAACAAGCGCGTCCGCCAGCCCACGAGCAGGCAGACGTAGCAGAACGCGCAGAGCGCGAAGGTCAGCCAGGCCTCTTGCCCGAGCGAGACCGGGAAGAACACCGAAAAGAGCCGCGCCACCTGCGGCCGCCACAAGACCGTGTGGTTGGGGAGCACCCCGGCGTTCGTATAGAAGTCGCGCACGTGCGGTGCGCGCCGCGCGAGGTCGAGCAGCATGAGCAACGCCAGGCCGACGCGGCCCACGCCCAGGCTCCGCCCGTCGATCGTCAGGTAGGTGCGGACGAGGGCTTTGCGAATGGAGGTCCGGTCCACGGGGGTCGGGGCTGACTCTATACAGGCGGGGGCGGCGCGACAAACGCGTTGGGCGCGTGCGCGCGGATGGCGCTTCTCCGCTCTTCCGCTTCGCGGTAAACAAACTCGAGATGATCATCGGACGGAGCCCCTTGAGAATCAGCATCGGCGGCGGCGGCACGGACCTTCCATCGTATTACCGGTCGCACGGCGGATTCGTGCTGTCGGCCGCGATCACTCAATACGTCTACGTGACCTTCCAGCTGACGCCACAAAAGGAGATGCTGCTCCGTTACTCCCAGATCGAACGAGTGAAGACGGTCGACGAGATCAAGCACCCCATCATTCGCGAGGGGCTCAAGCTCACGGGCGTCTGCGCGCCAAATCTGGAAATAACGAGCATCGCCGACATTCCCGCGGGCACGGGCCTCGGCTCCTCGGGCAGCTTCACGACCTGCCTGCTCAAGGTCCTCCACAAGCACAAGCGCCACTTCATCCACGCGCCCGAGCTCGCGGAGATGGCCTGCCACATCGAGCTCGACCTGCTGAAGGAGCCCATCGGAAAGCAGGACCAATACATAGCGGCGTTCGGCGGCGTGACAGCCTTCGAGTTCCGCGAGGACGGCCGAGTCGACGCGAGTCCCCTGAAGGCGAGCGACGAGATCATCGATCTGCTCGAGGACAACTTGGTCATGGTCTCGACCGGCTACTACCGAGCGGCTTCCGCCGTCCTCAAGGAGCAGGACGACAGGAGCAAGAAGAACGACCAGCTGATGATAGACAACCTCCACTACGTGAAGGAGCTCGGCCACCGCAGCCGCGAGGCGATCGAAACCGGGAACCTCTCCCGTTACGGCGAGCTCATGCACGAGCACTGGCTGCACAAGAAGAAGCGGTCGCCCCTGATGAGCAACGCCGACATCGACCGCTGGTACGCGCTGGCGCTCGCGAACGGCGCCATCGGCGGCAAGGTGATCGGCGCCGGTGGGGGCGGGTTTCTACTCTTTTACACCGAGGAGAAGTCCAGGCTGCGCGCCGCGCTCCAGAAAGCGGGCCTCATGGAGATCAAGCTCGGCTTCGACTACGAGGGGACGAAAATCCTCTGAGGCGCGTCGAGGGTCGTCCCTCGACGCGCAATTCTCAGCGCGAGGAACGGCGCTCGAAGATCACGCCGGCGAGGTTTTCGTAAAAGACCTCCCAGCGCGGATCGTTCCGAAAGCGCAGCAGGTGCGGCTCAGAAGCCAGCTGAAACACGGGGAGCTTGTCGATGACGACATACCGCACTCGGTCTTCTGGCGCCGGGTGGCCGCCCGAGTAGCCGAAGGACAGCGCAACGTCGCGGTCAGAGAGCTGCGGGTTGATCGACCAGGTCGTCAAAACCGGCGCGCCGCGCGGGACACGGTGAATGACATCCCAGAGCGCGTGCTCGGCAGCGCCAAAGGGCGGCAACGCGTCCAAGTACCCGAGGACGTCGCGATAGTCGCGCTGGTTCTCGCGCCGGAAGGGCTTCTGGCCGTATTCGAGCTTGTACGACTTCGAGGCGATGTTGCCGTAAAGATAGTTTCCCAGCAGAGCAGTGGCCAACACGTATGCCCCCACGCGCAGGTGATTCGTGCGGTTCGCTTCCCGTGACGCCGCCTCACGCGTCCACAGGCGCCGCAATCCCGCGAGGCCCATCATGAGAGCGGCCGGTACGAGCGGCGCGCTGTAGTTCATGCCCAGGCAGAAAAATCCGGGGTCGCTCGCGGGCACCAGCAACAACACCGCCGGGAGCGCGAACCACCCCGCCCTCCATCCCACGAGCGCCAAACCTCCCATCCACACCAACGAGATCGCGAGGTACTCGAGCTTGATTTCGCTGGTGCTCGCGAACGCGGCGCCGAGGGGATTCAGCGCCAACGCGCCCAGCATGCTGCCCGTGCTGCGGCGTCCATCAAAGAACAAATTGAAGTGGTCGAGGCGCGGCTCACCGCCGAAGTGGCGCATAACGAAGGCCGAAAAGAAGATCTCGAGCGCCACGGAGAGGACCAAAATGGCCGCCCCGTAGCCGAAGCGGCGTCGCTCCTCGCCGGAGAGCATCCAGTAGAGACCGATGCAGGCGGCAAACACCGGCGCCTCCTCTCGACACAGGGCGGTCAGCACGGCGAAGGCCGTGGCGATCCTCGTGTGTCCGGCCTCCATGAACCCGACGGCCAACAGCAGGGCCGGGATGATGAGGACGTTGGCGTGGATGTCGTGCAAGCAGTAGCACTGCACGTTCGGATTCAAGACGTAGAGCCAAGCGGCCAGCACGCCGCCTTCCCGTCCGTTGAGCCATTTCCGCCCTATGAGATACGCGCCGAAGGTCCCGGAACCCATGAACGCCGCC
>DATKFB010000637.1:0-9098 GCA_035544435.1 Polyangia bacterium | reverse complement strand
GGCGGCCGCGCTCGCCGCGGCGGCCGCCGTGCAGCTCGGCCTCTTGTTCGAGTCGCGTCGGCCGCCGCCCGTGGGGTGGAACCGCTTCGCGCGCCCGCCGTCGCTCGTGCTGTTGCTCGCGCTCGCGCCCATCGGCATGTTCGTGGCGCTGGCGCCGCGACTGCGCGTCGGCACGCACCAGTGGAGCGCGGCGCCGCTCGCCTTCGTCGACGTGCGCGCGGACCTCGACGCCCCCGTCGTCTTGCACGAGGTGCAACGCCTCGTCGAGTTCCTGCGCGTCCAGCCGGGCGTCGCGGGCGCCTGGTCCGTCGCCGATCTCTTCTCGGGCGTCGAGGTCGAGGGCGAGGAGGCGAGTCGCATTCCCCCGGACACCGAGGACGTGCGCCAGGTGCTCGTGCAGGCGCGCAGCGATCCGGCCGTCGCGCTCGAGCTCGCGGCCGACCACCGCGAAGCGCTCGTCGCGGTGCGCTTCGACGAGGAAGGCGAGACCTCGACCGATCGTCTTGACCTCGCGCGGCGGTTCGCGACGTACGTCGCGGCCGAGCTCCGCGCCGCGCTCGTCCCCGTCGATCTGCGGGCGCCCGAGCTGCCTCTCGTCACGCGCGGCGTCGCCAAGGGGCTGCTCGCGAGCGACACGCGCGAGCGAGTCGTGAGCATCTGCGCGCGCTCTGGACGCCCGCTCACGGCCGCCGAGGCGCTCGCCGTCGATCGCGTCGCGCGCCAGACCGCCGCGATCCCCACGGCCGACCCGGCGCGCCTGCACGCCGAGCTCGTGGCCGACGTCCGCGACTTCGTGGCGCACGATCCGGTGCCGCTGCGGGCCAGCGAGCAGGTGCGCCTCGTCGACGCCCTCGTGGCGCTGCCCGACGACGCGACGGTGGTCGACGTCAGCCGCGTGCTCGCGGCGACCTACGCCGCGCGTCTGTCGGAGAGGGCGCTCGCGGACACGGCGGCAATCGTCGCGCGGCGCATGGAGGTCGTGCGCTGCCGACACACGGCGCGCATCAACTTCCACGAGATGCTCTACGGCGCCGACCTCCCGACCGATGGCGTGCTCGCCGACGAGGTGCGCAGCGCGACGCTCGAGGGCATGGGCCCCGTGGTGGGCATCCCCGTGGCGTCTGGCAACCCCGCGGCGCTGCGAATCGACGCCGCGCTCATAGGAGGTGTGGCCCAAGATCGCGCACTGTCCGATGCCTGGCTCGAGGGCTTGCGTCGCGGAACCGTGTTCGTGCTCCTCGCCTGGTCGCTGCTGCTCGCGCTCGTCGGAGGCGCCGGCGGTCTCCGTTGGTTGCCGCTCGCGTTCGCGCCCGCCACCGCGGTCGTGCTTGGGCCGGCGCTCGCGCGCGAGCCCATCGGCTTGTGGGGGTTGTCACTGCTCTCGGGCGCGCTCGCCGCGGGGGGAGTCGTGGCGACGGCCTTCGCCGCCCGGAGGCCGAGATGACGGCGGGGGCGCGCCGGGCCGCCTTCGTCGCGCTCGCGCTCGGCACCTCGTGCGCAGGTCCGCCGTGGTTCATGGGCTCGCCGCTCGACGGGCGCCCGTCGATTCCGCCCACGCGCAAGAACCTCTCTTACAAGGGCGAGCGGGCGGCGGCCGCGGCGGCGCGCGCCAGGGGCGAGACTATCCTCGAGCTCCGCGCGCTGCTCGTCCTCGACGAGCTCGAGCGCCTCGAGCCAGACAGCCGCGAGCGACTCGTGGCGCTGCTCGAGCGCCGCGCCGCCGAGTTCCACACACTCGGGCGCGCCGTCCCCGAGAGCCGCGACCTCGAGCGGCTGGCGCGCCTCTCGCCGGCGCGCGGGGCCGGTTTTCTGGGCGAGCGGGCGTTTGCGGCGCGCGCGGCGGGCGACACCTGGCTCGCCGTCGGCGCGTCGCAAGAGGCGCGCGCCGCCTACCAGCGGGCCGGCGATCTCGGCGCGAGCAACCTCGGCTTCCGCGTGCGGGCGCTCGCGGGCCAGGCGCCGCCCGAGACGACGACGCTCGCCGAGATGCGCACCGCGATCGAGGCGCTTCCGCTGCGCGTCGTGCCGCCGGTGGCACTCGCCTACGTCCGACACGGCGGCGGCGATCGCGCCACGCTCACGCGGGCGCTCGCGGCCGCGCGGCAAGAAAAGCAGGACGGCCTCGCGGTGCGCATTGGCGACGCCCTGCGCGGCCTGTCCGAGCCGGCGCGAGCGGGCGGGGACGCCGACGGCGGCGCGCCCGAAATCGGCGACGCCGGCCTCGCCGACTCGGCCGTCGTTCTGGGAGCGGAGCCGACGACGGACGCAGGCCCGTTCGACCTCGCGCCGCCAGCGCCCCTGCCTGTCGACCTCGAGGCCTGGGTCCTGGGCGGTGTGACCGTCTCCGCCCGGCTCCTGCCGCTCGTGAGCGCGCATCCCGAGGTCTTGGCGGACGTTCCGCGCGCCGTCGGCTGGATGGACCTCCTCCTCGGCGAGGACGAGACCTCGCCGGAGATCCTCGAGCTCGCGGCGCTCGTTTTCGGGCGCGCGGCCCGCTTCGGCGGCACCGAGCGCATGCTCATGGAGCTCGCGTACGCGACGCCCGACCGCGCCGACGGCCTCGCGCGCGGCGCCGCAATCTGGGAGCGGCTCGGCCGCGCGCGCGAGGCCTGCGCGCAGTGGATGCGCGCCGCCAAGTGGCGCGACGACGCTGAGGATCCGACGTGGCGCAAGGCGATCTCCTGCGCGCGTCGCGATCCCAGTGCGGGCGATTGGCGCGAGATCCGCGGCTACGTCCTCAGCCGCGCCCGCCCCGAGCGCCGCTCCGCCCTAGCGGCCACCCTAGACACGGACTGAACTAGGGGGTGTCCTCAATTAAGCGACACCAGGATGCAGGCGACGTGGACGGCCGCCAGATAGTTGGTGGCTGTCTTCTCGTAGCGGCTGGCGATGGCTCGGAAGCGTTTGATGTCATGGAAGAAGGGCTCGACATTTCCGCGAAGACGATAGAGGGCGCGAGACTTTGCGCCTGCAGTTGTACTTTCGCGCGGGATTCATCGCGATGACGGATTTCATGCCTCGCCGCAAGACCGCGCCGACGATCGCGTCGGAGTCGTACCCCGCATCTGCGACGAGAGCTTTGCCGGTCGCGTGCTCGATCAGATGCTCCGCTTCCGTCGAGTCGTGCTGTTGGCCGGGCGTGAGGATGATGTGAAGCGGCTTCCCTTGGCTGGTGGTGATCGCGTGGAGCTTGGACGAAAAACCTCCTCGAGAGCGGCCCAAAGCATTGCGTCGGACCCCCCTTTTCCTCCGGCCGCATCCTGGTGCGCCCGGACCACCGTGCCGTCGATGAGCGAGCCGACGTCGTCATCGATGCGCAACGCCTTGAAGACCTTCTCCCAGACGCCTCGCTTGGCCCATCGGGCGAAGCGGTTGTACGTGGTCTTCCAGAGACCATATCGCTCCGGGATGTCCCGCCAGGACGCCCCCGTTTTGAGCCGCCACATCACCGCGTTGACGAACGGACGGTCGCCACGCTGGGATCGCGGGCCTGGCTGGACCGGCAGCAGGTCTTTTATCTGTGCCCATTGCGCGTCGCTGAGCTCGTGTCTATGCACGCAAATTCTTGCTCAGGCCCCGATCTCCAACGCAATTTTTCCACCCTCAGTAATTGAGGACACCCCCTAAAGAGCGAGCGCAGCGTGGCTTTGCCACGCGGAGCGAGAGGGCAGGCGCCCGAGACGTTTTCTTGGACCGGCGAGCGCAGCGTGGCTTTGCCACGCGGAGCGAGAGGGCAAGCGCCCGAGACGTTTGCTTGGATCGGCGAGCGCGGCGTGCTTTTGCCACGCGGAGCGAGGGGGACCGGGGAACGCGAGCGGCAGCGAGCCGTCCCCCGTCAGATCAAAACACGTCGGCTTCGAAGATCCAGACTTCCGTCTCGGGCTCGCGCCAGGCGTCGGCGGGTAGCCCGGCCTTGCGGCACGTCTCGGCCAGGAACGTTTCGCGATCGAAGCCGTGATCGGCGGCGACCTGGGGCAGGAGTAAGCCGTGGCGCGCGCCGCGGCGAATTTCGAGGCCGTGCCGCCCGAGCTCGATCTCGGCCGGGCCGCGGATGCGGCGCGCGGGGCCGAGGACGGAGACCTCGACCGTGAGCTCCTGCAGATCGCGGGCCGCGAGCGGCGCGAACCGCCGATCGCGCGTCGCCGCCGCGCCGGCCATCGCGTGGACGGTGTCCCACAACGGCTCGAGCGTGCCGAACGTGCCGATGCAGCCACGCAGCTCGCCGCCCACGCGCACCGTGACGAAGGCGGCGCCCGGCTCGTCGAGCCCATCGGGGGGCGGTCCCGCTTCGTGAGGCTCGCCGCGGGCCGCGTGGGACGCCGCCTCGCGCGCGAGGGCGAACAGGGCCTGTCGCTGCGGCGTCGTCAGCATCGCGGCGCGCGGCGCTATCTCGGACGCTCCTCGAAGGCCACGAGCTTCGCGCGCAGCGCCTCGAAGACCGCGCGGCTCGGGGGCGCCGCGGCGAGGTCGTGTTGTTCGGTCGGATCGGCGCGGAGGTCGTAGAGCTCCCAGCGCCGATCGCTGACGCGGTGGATGAGCTTGTGGTCGCCGTCGACCATCATGATCGCGTGATGCGGCCAGGCCGTCGCCGGCAGCAGCTCGGAGAAGATCGGACCGCTCGCGCGCGGCTTGCCTTCGAGCAGGGGCAGCAGGCTGCGGCCGCGCATGGCCGCGGGCGTGGGCGCGCCCACCATGTCGAGGAGGGTCGGCCCGACGTCGACGAGCGCCACCGGGTCGTTGACGACGCGCGGCTCTCGGCCCGGCACGGCGATGACGAGGGGCACGCGCATCTGCTCGTCGAAGAGATCCGTGCCGTGGAAGTAGGCCTTGTGCTCGCCCCAGGCCTCGCCGTGGTCGGCCATGACGACGACGGCCGTGTCGTCCGCGAGGCCGAGCTCGCCCAAGGCGGCGAGCAGCTTGCCGAGCCAGAGATCGGCGAAGGCGATCTCGTAGTCGTACTTCTCAAGCAGGCCCGGCAGGCCCGTGAGCGTCGTGGGGAACTCCTTGTGCGGCATGTACGACGAGTGCGGCTCGAACAGGTGCGTCCACAAGACGAAGCGCTCCTTGCGCGCGGCGGCCTGGCGCAGGCGCGCGATCACGCGCGGCACGATGCGCGGCGAGGCCGTGTCCTTGTTCGACTCCGCGATCGTCCCGGCGCCTTCGTTGGACCATTCGGCGAAGGCCTTGCTGATCCCGCGGTCGGCCGTGAAGTAGAAGTGCGAGAAGATGCCGATGGGCGTGAGGCCCGCGGCCGCGAGGCCCTCGAAGAAGGTCTGGTTCGTGGGCAAGAGGTTGGGGTAGTTTACGCTCGGCTTGTCCCAGGCGATCCCCGAGGGTGGGCGGCTCGTGAGGATCGAAGGGAACGAGCGCGGCGTGTTGGGCGCCTGGGACCACACGCGCCGGAAGTAGGTACCGCGCGCCGCGAGCGCGTCGATCGTGGGCGTGAGCGAGCGGCCGCCGGCGCCGGCCGGCCGCCGATATCCGGCGACGCCCAGGCGATCGGCGCGGAACGCGTCGATCGTCACGATCAAGAGGTTGCCCTTCCAGAACGCGGGACCCGCCGGGCGCGCGCGCGGCGCCGGGGCCGCCTCCGCGGCCGCCGTCGCGTCTGCGGCGGCGCCAGCGACGGCTTTGGCATCGCCGCCTTCGCAGTTTTGATCGATGCCGTCGCCGGGGACATCCTCCGCGCCGGGATAGATCGTGGCGTCGTGGTCGTCGCAGTCGCCGCCGCCGAAGCGGGCCGAGAAGCCGTCGCCGTCGCGATCGGTGAGCCGCCGAGCCAGCGAGAGCGCGAAGCGAAGGCCGAGCCCGCCGTCCCCCACGGCCTGGTACGCGGGCGCGCCCTCGGGGAGGCGCGCGCCCGCGACGAGCGCCGCGACGGAGACCAGCACGGCACCGATCTTGAGCGGCGTCGTGGGCGCGCGCGCCGCGAGCCGCCGACCGGAGGACGTGCCGAACCAGAAGATCCCGTGCGTCGCGCCGAGGAGCAGGGCCAGCCCGAGCGCGACGAGCGGCCCCAGATCGAGCACGCGCCAGTCCGCGCGCGACAGCGCGAAGACGAGCCCGAGGACGGCCGCGGCGACGAAGAACAGGAGCAGGAGGCCGGCGCGTCCCGTGGCGCGCGGACGGGGTAGGGCGCGCGCGAGCCGGCGCAGGGCGGGCAGGGCGGCCAGCGCGACGACAGCCGCCGGAACGGCGGCGATGGCGACCATGCCGGCCGCCGCGATGGCGGCGAGCTTCTCACTCTGCATCTGACCGATGAGCAGGCGCTGGCCGGCGGCGTTGACAACGGCGGCGACGGCGACGCCCACGGCGCCCGCGAGCAGGCCCGCCGTCACGGCGGCGTCGCGCTCTGCATCGGTGCGCAGCGCGCAGGCGCCGCCGGGGATGGCTTCGAGGACGCCACCCACGAGGAGGCCGACGACGACCGCGAGCGCGAGGCCCGCGGCGCCGTAGAGCCCGAGCGCGAGCTCGACGACGCCGAGGCCCGCGCCGGGCGCACCGCCGCGCGCCAGTGTCACGGCGGCGTCGACCACGCCCGCCCCGAAGACACCGGCGAACGTCGAGGCCGCGAGGGGCCCGTGCACGTCGCGAAGCCGCATTCGGTTCACCGTGGCTACCACGCCGGTGCGGCGCTGACAAATTGGGACCCTGCTCGGGCCCCCGGACTTGACGCCGTTCTTCTTGCGCGATACTTGCGGTCTCGCGTTGAGCAAGCACACTCGGAGCATCGTTCCTCCTTTTCCTCACGCCCGACTCCCGGCCGTTTTGGCATTCCTGCTCGCAAGCTGCGGCGGCAGGACGACGACCACGGCGCTGCTCGAGGCCGGTCCGCCGCCCGCGGCGGCCGCCGTCGAACGAGCCGCGCCCGCGCGGGCCCCGGACGCCGACCGCACGCGGACCGTGATCGATCTCGCGACCAATCTGGTTCACGCGACTTCGCATCGCGACGGGCGGTTCGTCACGGACGCGTCGTCGATCGACTTCCTCAAGTACGTCGACGGTGGGTGGAAGACGTCGTTCGTCGTGGGCGAGCTCGATGTGGCCGATGGGAAGCCGGCCGCCCTCGTCGCGGGGCTCTCGGCGATGCTCTTCGTCCCCATCGACACGGACGGCGACGGCGCGGGCGGCACGGCCCTCGCGGATTCGACGCTTTCGCTCGCGATGCGCGCGCTCGCGCCCAAGCAGCGCGTCTCGATCTTCGTCAACGAGAAGCCCGTGAGCACGATCGAGGTGGACACGGTCGCGAAGCGCTACGACGTCAACGTGCCGGCCGCCGTGCTGAAGCTCGGCGACAACCGCGTGCGCCTCACGTTCAAGGCGGCGGCCACTGTGGCCGGCGGCAGGCGCGCGGCCGCGGCGCTCGAGAAGGTGGCGTTCGGACCGGCGTCCCTGGGGCCTCCGAAGGGCGAGCTCGGGATCGCCGCCGCGAGCGAGGTCGCCGCGGGCGGCGTCCGACGGCGCGCCATCGTGCCAGGCGGCGGCGCCTCACGCGTGTCGTTCTACGTTCAGCTGCCCGAGGCAGCCCAGCTCTCGCTCGGCTACGCCGCGGCGACCGTTGGCGCGAGCGTGCTCGTGCGCGTCGCCGTCGATGGACAGCCCCCGCGCACGCTTCACGAGGGCAGCGCAAAGTCCGCGTGGACGGACGTCTCGCTGCCGCTCGGCGCCGCCTCGAAGCAGGCAGCCCGCATCGATCTGGTCGCGCGCGGCGGCGACGTCGCGTGGGCCGAGCCGCGCATCGTCGTCAAGGCGCCGCAGCCGACCGCGCCCGCGGCGCTCGCCCGCTTCGATCACATTTACGTCTGGATGGTCGATACGCTGCGCGCCGACAAGGTGCACGTCTTCAACCCGAAGACGCGGGTGCAGACGCCGAACTACGACGCCTTCGCCGCCGACGCGACGCGCTTCGCGTGGGCCCAGGTGCCGGGGACGTGGTCGCTGCCCTCGCATGCGTCGCTGCTCACGGGCGTCTACCCGACCGTGCACAAGGCGGTCGCGCACGAGGCGCGCCTCTCGAAGGACGTGCCCTTCGTCGCCGAGGACCTGAAGAAGGCCGGCTACCGCACCGGCATGTTCTCGTCGAACGGCTACGTGTCGGCGAAGTGGGGCTTCGATCGCGGCTGGGACATAAACCGCAACTTCATCCGCGAGTCGCTGCCGAACGGCGCCGTGTACCTGTGGAAGACGGCCAAGGCCTGGATCCTCCCCGGCCTCAAGGCCGGCAAGCGCGACTTCGTCTACCTCGCGACCGTCGAGCCGCACGTCATCTACAACCCGCCCAAGGCGTTCCTCGTGAAGTACTGGGACAAGCCCTACGTGGGGCCCATCAAGCCCGCGCTCACGGGCGCGCAGCTCGGGTCGATCAAGGCGGGCAAGCTCAAGGTCAACGACAACGACAAGGCGTACCTCGAGGCCCTCCACGACGCCGAGATCACGCAGAGCGACGACGCGTTCAAGACCTTCATCGACGATCTCAAGGCCGCGGGCGTCTACGACAAGTCAGCCGTCATCGTCGTCTCCGATCACGGCGATCAGTTTTACGAGCACGGCAGCGTCGGCCACGGCGACACCGTCTACCAGGAGCTCACGCACGTACCGCTCATCATCAGAGCCCCGGGGCTCTTGCCCCGAGGCTCCGTCGTTGACGCCGACGTCGAGATCACCGATGTCTACGCGACGATACTCGCGCTCGCGGGTATCAAGCCCTTGCCCATCGTCGAGGGGGCGTCCCTCGTGCCGCTCGCGCTCGACGAGGTCGTCGCCGGCCCGCGCGCTGCGCTCACCGTCGACGGCCAAGTCGCGCGCGGCCTCAAGGTGCAGCGTTACCGGCTCGTGCACTACGGTCCGGGCCGCATCGAGCTCTACGACGAATACGAGGATCGGCGCGAGCAGAAGAACGTCGCGGCCGAACGCCCGATCGCGCTACGCCAGATGCGCGGCGTCCTCGGTCTGCTCTACGCGTACGAGACGAGGTGGAACAAGTCGCGCTGGGGAACCGCCGCGAACGTCACGCCGGAGTTCCTCGCGAAGGCGGGGCTACCCGGCCACAAGGGCCCCGATCCGAAAGCCGCGCCTCCACCGCCGTAGTCCACGCAACG
>DATKFB010000636.1:0-4480 GCA_035544435.1 Polyangia bacterium | reverse complement strand
AGCCTGGCACGCGCCGCCCGGGTCGGAGCGGCCCCACGAGTCGTGCTCCTCGGCGGGATCGCGGGCGCGGTCGTAACACTCGGTGGTGTTGTTGGGCACCCAGTTCCAGATGAGGTGGCGCGACGACGTCACGAGCGCGCGCTTCTTGCCGCGCTCGGACGTCACCTCTTGGAAGACCCAGCGCGTGGCCTCGTCGGATGGCCGCGCGCCCGCGAGCTCGGGCACGAGCGAGTGCCCGAAGAACGCGGGCTCGGGCTTGCCGCGCGCGAGGTTGACGAGCGTGGGCGCGATGTCGACGTGGCCCGCGGGCACGCGCGCGCGCTGCGCGGGCAGCCCCGGCACGCGCACGATGAAGGGCACGCGCGTCTGCGCCGCGTAGAGATCGAAGCCATGCGCTGTCACGCCGTGCTCGCCGAAGCCCTCGCCGTGATCGCCCGTGAGGACGACGGCCGTGCGGCCCCACAGGCCGAGCTCTTTGAGGCGCGCCAGGACGCGTCCGACGTGCAGGTCCGTGAAGCGGATCTCGCCGTCGTAAAGGTCGACGTCCTTGGTCCCGAAGCTCGGCACCTCGGCGTGCGGCTCGTACGACAGGTGCGGATCGTAGAAGTGCAGCCACAGGAAGAACTTTCGATCCTTGTGGGCATCGAAGAAGGCGATGGCGTCATCGGCGAGTTGGCGCGACGACGAGCCGCGCGACTCCATGGGCCCGTTGACGGCGACGTGGAGCGCGGCGCGCGAGGTGTCGTAGAAGTCCATGCCGCGCTCGAAGCCGCGCCGATCCGAGGCCGCGAAGTAGTTGAAGCTGAAGATCCCGCCCGTGAAGTAGCCGTCGTCGTGGAGCGCCTCGGCGAGCGTGCGCACGCCGCGGCCGAGGCGCGGCCACCAGATCGACTCGTCCCACTCGATGGCCGACGGCCAGCGACCCGACGCCAGCGCCGGCATCGAGTACCGCGTCGACGGCGCGTGGGCCCAGCCGTTCTCGAACAACGTGCCCTCACGCGCGAGGCGATCGATCTCGGGCGAGGTCGGGCGCCCGTAGCCGTAGCACCCCAAGTGATCAGCGCGCAGCGTGTCGATCGTGAGGAACACGAGGTTGAGGTCGCCGGGCACGCTCGCGGGCACGGGCGCCATGACCGCGGGCGGCGGCGCGCCCGCGGCGGCGTCCTGGCCGTCGCAGTCGGAGTCGATGCCGTCGTTCGGATAGTCGATGGCTTCGGGGTGGACCTCGGGATCGCGGTCGTCGCAGTCGCCGCCCCCGAGCCAGCCCGCGTAGCCGTCGCCGTCGAAGTCGAGGAGCTGGCGGCCCACCTCGAGCGTGGGGCCGACGAGCCCGGCGCGCGCGGCGCCGGCCTTGCGGGCCGCCTCCGAGGCGCTCACGCCGAGGAGGAGCGCGGCCGCGACGACGAAGGCCGCGGCTGCCCCAGCCGCCGCGCGCCCGCGGCCCCGCGGCAGCCGCGGCCCGACGAGCCACGCGAGGACGAGGGCGACGACCACGACGGCGGCGCCCACGTCGATGTCGACCCACGGCGCGAAGCGGAGATTGTCATGCCAGTTGCGAGCGACGGCCGTGGCTGCGACCGCGCCATAAACCACGGCGGCGAGGGGGCCCGCCCAGCGCCAGGGCACGCGCAGGCGAACGGCCGCCACGCGCGCGAGCGCCCAGGGCAGGACGAGCGCCGGTGCCGAGACCCGCAGCACGAAGCGCGCGAGCGCGACGCCGGGCGGCGGCAGCGGTGCGCGCCAGAGCGCCAGGAAGATGACACCACCGACGATGCCCGCGGCGGGCGGCGCGAGCAGCAGGAGCGCGGGGCTCGGCGCCGAAGCCGCCCGCGCCGCGCCCCGCATCGAGATGAAGCGCGCGAGGGCGGGCCCGAGGAGTGCTCCGGCGAGCGCCGCCCCGACGGCGGCGAGCGCGACGAGGCCCGCGGCGAGGAAGCGGTTGTGGCGAGCGAGGGTCACCTCGACGGCCGACGAGGTGGCCGCGAAGGCCAAGGCGCCCGCGATCGCGTACGCGAAGGCGCGCGCCGCGAGCGGCGGCTGCGCGCGGCGGCCCCAGAGCGCGAGTCGCAGCACGACCTCGCCGAGCAGCCCGAGCACGAGGCCCGCGAGGGCGTCGACCGCCATCGAGAGCACGACGACGGCCGCCGCCGAGCGCCCGTTGACGCCGAACACGAGGGCGGCCCGCGTGCCGTCGACGACGCCCACGAGCCCACCGGCGAGCGCGCCCAGGAGCGGCCCGGCTCCCACGGGGAACTGAGTGCGCGCGCGCATGGCCAAAGCAACCTAACACGCCGTCTCTCGACGGTCCGTCTCTCGACGGTCGGTGAGGGGCGGACGCTACTTCTTCGAGGGCAAGGACTTGTCGGGCGGGAACCCCAACGCCGGGGAGACCGAAGGCTGGGCGACGACGCTCGCGCCCGCGCGCTTGAGCACGACGACGGTCTGCAACGACTGCACCTCGTTGGACTCGCGCGCAAAGACCTGGACGAGGTTGCTCCCGGGCCAGAGCGGGATGTCCGTCTCGAAGTCCATCTTCGTCCGGTCACCCGAGGTGCGGTTCGGCTGGTAGAAGACCTTCTTCACGGGGATCTTGGCGTTGCGGTTCCAGACGCGCACGTAGACGTCGCGCACGAGGCGATCGTCCGTGGCGTTGCCCTTGATGTGAACGGTGTCGCCCATCGCGACCGTCGGCGCCGTCACTGTGAGGACGGGCGGCGTCACCTGCCAGGCGGGCATGAGCGTGCCGTGCACGGAGCCGCCCGACGCGACGTCGGTCGTCGCGACGAACGCAGAGCGGTTGTTGTCGAGATCGAGGCGCGTGAACGTTCCGAGCTTGCCGCTCACCTTGAAGGTCGTGCCCTTGGCGGCGCGGCCCACGACGAGCGCCGCCTCGCTCGCGGTCTCACGCAGGGGGGCGCCGTCACGCACGATCGTCGCCGTGCCGCTGCCCGCCTCGGGCGCGGGACCGGGCGGCGCAACCTTTATCTTGATCTTGTCGGTGACCGACTCGCCGAGGATCGTGTCGCCCACGGCGAGCTCGAGCTGGTAATCGTCGCCCTTGAACTCGGGCCCAACCTCGTAGACGAACGAGAACGTCTTCGTCTCGCCCGGTCCGAGGTCCTTGGCGTCGAAGCGGCCCGCGCTGATGAGGATGCCCTCCTGGCCCGCGCCGTTGCGGAGCACGGCCTCGGTGTGGATGGCGCGTCCGTGCCCGAGGTTCTTGACGGTCACGAGCAGGCGCACCTGCTCGCCGCGCTGGACCTGGCCGTCGTGGTTGCTGCCCTTCTGGTCGTCGATCGTCTGATACGTATACGCGAAGAGCGGGCGGGCCTTGCCCTCGATGTTGACGAGCAGGTCGGCGCCGCTGGCCTTCGTCGGGCCGCGCTGCGAGCTCAACGTCGCCTTGAGCTCGTCCGTGCGCGTGAACGACGACGCCGGGATCTTGACCGACAGGTCGTAGCTCTTCGATTCGCCCGGTCCGATCTTGCCGAAGACCATCTCGTTCTCGTCGAAGAGCGGGTTGTCGCTCTCGAGGACGGCGCGCACGCGGTAGGCCGGCGCCGTCCCGATGTTCTTCACGACGCCGCGAATCTTCGCGACCGTACCGGCCACGAGCTTGGCGTCGCCGCTCACCGGCTGCAAGGTGAGCTGCAGCGGCGGCGCCGCGCCCGTCGGCGGCCCCGAGGCCCAGTCGACCCCCAGCTTCTCGAGCGCGAGCGAGACCTTCTTGTCCTCGGCGGCGCGCACCTTGTCGAGGAAGGCCTTCGAGCCCGCGACGAGCTCGCGGCGCTTCGCCGACTTGGCCTGCACGAGGAGATCGCGCGCGAAGTCCATCAAGAAGTCCGTCTTCTCGTCGGCGTCGGCGTCGGCGTCGTCCGCGTCGGCCTCCTCGTCGAGATCGGCGTCCTCGTCCTCGTCGTGCATGCGGGCCTTGTCGCCCGCCTTCTGCACGAACAGGTACGAGAGCGCCTCGAGGGGCTTCTCGCCGTGGCGCGCGCTCGGGTGCTCGAGGTGGAAGTCGTAGTCGGCCTCGCGCCGCTTGTGCGCCGACGGCTGCAGCCGGATCCACGACCGCTCGCCGTCCTTCTGGACGAGCAGCGGATCGGTCTCGATGTCCGGCACGACGCCCACGCCCTGGATCGAGATGTCGCCCGGCGTGAGGTACTGCGCCGTCGTGAGCTTGAGGCCCAGCTTGTCGTCGTCGGACTTGTCACCGAAGGACACGGGAGACGCGATGTCGAACAGGACCTGAACGGAGCCCTTGCCGAACGTGCCCTCGCCGATAACGACGCCGCGGTCGAGGTTCTTCATGGCGCCCGCGACGATCTCCGAGGCGCTCGCCGAGTTCTGGTTGACGAGCACGGCCAGGGGCACCGTGGGCTCGTGGCCGCTGTCGGAGGCCGTCTCGTCCTTGCGCTGCCCGCCGCCCACGCCCACCATCGAGACCAGGGTGCCCGACTTGATGAACGCGTCCGATACG
>DATKFB010000635.1:0-2030 GCA_035544435.1 Polyangia bacterium | reverse complement strand
CTGTCTCGAGCTCATGTGGTTCTTTCCTCTCGAAGCCGGTTATGGGCGCGACCGCCAAGAATGCGGCGCAATCGCTCAATCGCGTTCGGACGGTAGGTTTCGTTTCCAACCTTGTCAACGCCCCGCGACGCTCTCGGAGGGGACGAGACTTCAGCTGCCGCACCCAGTCGACGCGCCTTCATCGGGACTCGTTTCTGCAGTTGTCCGAGTCGGGTGAGGAGACGTCCGCTATGATTACTTCGTGAAGTTGCCCTTCGTGGTCACGGCGATCGTGGCGCTCGGATGCGGCGGGCGCGCCCTCCAGATGCCGAATGGCGCCGGCGGCAGCCAAGCGGGAGGCTCGGGAACCGCGACCGGCGTCGGCGACGCCGGGACGGCTGGGGCGATCGGCACAAGCGGCGTCGCGGGCGCCGGCGGCGCGACGCTCCCTCCGACGCTCCGGCCCTTCGACCTGGCGCGCCGCCTGTCGCTCTTCCTTTGGGAGGCCGCGCCCGACGACGATCTCGTGCGCGAGGTCGAGGCCGATCCGCCGGCGAGCCGCGACGACGTTCGCCGGCTCGCGACCGAGATGCTGAAGGACCCGCGCGCGCGTATGAGCGTCGCCGCCTTCTATCGGATGTGGCTCGACCTCGATCGGTTCGCCACCGTCGAGAAGCCCGCGTCGCTCTTCCCCGAGTACACGCCGGCCCTGCGCGACGACATGATCGCCGAGGCCGAGGCGTTCGCGGGCTACGTGACGTTCGACGGGGATGGCCTCTTTCCCACCTTGCTGACGGCGGATTTCAGCTTCCTGAACGAGCGACTCGCGCCCATCTACGGCGTCCTCGGCGTGGCGGGGCCGGACCTGCGCAAGGCGGCGCTCGATTCCACGGAGCGCGCGGGCGTGCTCACGCTTGGCGCCGTGCTCGCCAACGTCTCGAACGCGGCGCTGCCGCCCGTCACGGCGCGGGGCCGGTTCGTGGGCTCTCTGCTGTGTCAGGGCTCGCCGGCCGGGCCACCCGGCGTACCGATGGACCCGCCGGCGCCGAGCCAAACGACGCGCGCGTGGCTCGCCGCACAGATGACCACCGCGGCCTGTGCCGCTTGCCATGCGTCGATGGACGCGGTCGGCTTCGCGTTCGAAAACTACGACGCCCTGGGCCGCTTTTCGACGACAGAGCTCAGCCTGACCGTCGACCCCTCCGGGTCATTGACTCCCGTGCGAGGAGGGCCCGCGCTGGCCTTCAAGGGAGCCCGCGGGCTCGCGAATCTGCTGGTGGGTCGCACGGAGCCGCGCGACTGCTTCGTCAAGCAGTGGGTCCAGTTCGGGACCGGGAAGACCCTCGACGACAGTGACCCGTCTTTGACCCAGGCGCGCGACGCCTTCGTCGCCTCGGGTCTCGACATCCGAGCGCTCATCGCCGCGGTGACGACCACGGACGCGTTTCTCACGCCTTAGACCGCGCCCGTCGCGAGCCCGCGAAGGTCCTTGGTCCTCTGCCGGGTGCGGCCGATTGCCGCATTGTGAGCAGAGGACGAATCAGTTTATTCTCGGTGCCGCTTCGAGTGTCTTCGTCGTCGTGCGGGAGGAATCACCTATGCAGCTTCGTTTGGTTGCCCTATTGATGGTCTCGGCAGTCGTCGTCCTCGGCAGCTCCTGCGGGAGCATTTCAACCGGCTCCTCTGATGCCGCGACGACGGGCGCGGGGGACAAGGCAGGGGGCGGCGGACACGGCGGCGCGGCGGGGTCGGGCGCGGACGCGTCGGCCGGCGCCGGCGCCGCGGGCGCGGGAGGCGCGGCGGGGGCCGACACCGGGGCCGCGGGGACGGGCGCCGCGGGCGACGGCACGGCGGGCAGCGGCGCCGCCGGTACGGGCGTGGCGGGCGCGGGCGGCGTCGGCGGAGGCGCCGCGGGCGCTGGAGGCGCTGGAGGCGCCGGCGGAGCGGCGGGAACCGGCGCGGGCGGCGCGGGCGGCGCGGGCGGCGCCACCGTCGGATCTTTCGCGCTGACCGTCACGCGCGCGGGCACGGGCACGGGAACGGTCGCGGGG
>DATKFB010000634.1:0-3344 GCA_035544435.1 Polyangia bacterium | reverse complement strand
GCGACGCGCCGTGGCCGGAGGTCGGGCTCACGGCGTGCGCGGCGTCTCCGATGAGCACGACGCGCTCGTGGCGCCAGCGCGGGAGCGTCTCGACATCGAAGACGTTCATCTTGACGGGCGCCTCCGTGTTCTCGATGAGGGCCCCGATGGGCGCGTGGTACCCGCCGTAGGTGCCCCGGAGCTCCTCGTGAATCGCCTCTCGCGAGCGGTCCTCGAGCTCGGCGGGCCGGAACGGGCGCTCGCGGCGGCGCTGGCTCCACCACATGACGTCGCCGCCGCGCGCGCCGCAGTAGCCGAAGAACCCGCGCGCGCCGAACGTGAAGGTCAGGCTCTGCTTATCCTCCGCCGACAGGCGCGGAACCGCCGCCCCCGCCGTGACGCCGCCCATGCCCACGACGCCCGTGAACGAGGGCGCGGGCGCCTCTCGAAATACCGCCTTGCGCACGCGCGACTCGACGCCGTCGGCGCCGATGAGGAGCTCGCCCTCGGCCGTCGTCTCATCGGAGAAGCGCGCGATGATCTTCGTGCCGTCGTTGCGCTCCACCTTCGCGAGCCGCTTGCCGAACCGCACGAGGATGCCGCGCGCCGCGAGCTCCTCGAGCAGCAGCCGGTGCAGCTCGTCGCGCATGAGGGCGACCGCCGGCTGGCCATAGCGGGCTCCGCCGTTGCTCAAGCGCGCGATGCGGTGGCCCGCTTCCGTGTAAAAGCGGTTCTCGAGCACGAGGCTGCCCCGTTCCTTGACCTCGTCGGCGAGGCCGAGCTCGGCGAGGACGTTCATGCCATTCGGAGCCAGGACGAGCCCGCCGCCGACTCCGTGCGTCGGCGGCATCGGCTCATAAACGGTCGACGTGATGCCGATCTTCTTCAAGAATAGCGCCGTCGCCGGCCCCGCGACGCCCGCGCCGATCACGAGCGCGTGTCTGCTTTCACGTGTCACGGCCCCCTCCCTCCGTGGGGACAAACCTGTACATCGAGCGCGCCGCTGCCAACCCCGCCGCCGTCAGTTCCAGATATGCGCGCCTTGACACGTCACCTGGCGTACCCACGTTGTCGGGGCGCGCAATGCCGGGCTCAGCCACCCAGGTTCTCGTCGCCGGCGCGGGTCCCACGGGCCTCGCCCTCGCGCTGTGGCTCGCTCGCTCGGGCGTGCGCGCGCGCGTCGTCGAGCGTGAGCCGTCGCCGCCGCGGACGTCGCGCGCCATCGCCGTGCAGGCGCGGACGCTGGAGCTTTACCGCCAGCTTGGGATCGCGGACGACGCCGTCGCGCGCGGCCGGACGCTCGAGGCGCTCAACCTATGGGTACACGGCGAGAAGGTGGCGCACATTCCGTTCGGCGACATCGGCAGCGGTCGCAGCAAGTTCCCGTTCATGCTGATGCTCGCGCAAGA
This sequence comes from Polyangia bacterium, assembly GCA_035544435.1. Taxonomy (GTDB): domain Bacteria; phylum Myxococcota_A; class Polyangia; order Fen-1088; family Fen-1088; genus DASZFV01. The sequence continues at coordinate 1,956 of DATKFB010000634.1, read as the reverse complement.
CGAGCACGAGCGCCTGCTCACGGCCGAGCTCGAACGGGCCGGCGTCCTCGTCGAGCGCGGCACGGCGCTCACGCGCTTCGACGTCTACGGCGACACCGTGCGCGCGCTCCTCACGAGGCGCGACGGCCGCACCGAGGCGTGCGAGGCCGCCTACCTCGCGGGTTGCGACGGAGCGAGCTCGAGCGTGCGGCATGGCCTCGGCCTCGGGTTCCCGGGCGGGACGTACTCGCACGTCTTCTACGTCGCCGATCTCGAGGCCGACGGACCCGGCGCCGACGGCGAGCTGCACGTCGCGCTCGACGACGCGGGCTTTCTGGCCGCGTTCCCGCTGCGGGAGAACCGGCACGTGCGGCTCATCGGCACCGTGCGTGTCGACGACGCAGGAGAGGGAGCGCTCGACGCGGCGCCGCCCGAAGGCGTCGGGCGACCCCCCGAATGGACCTGGGACGACGTCGACAAGCGCGCCCTCGCGCGCGTCGGCGTCCGCGTGCAGGACGTCAAGTGGTTCTCGACGTACCACGTTCACCACCGCGTCGTCGAGCGCTTCGGCAAGGGCCCCGTGTTCCTGCTGGGCGACGCCGCGCACGTTCACAGCCCCGTGGGCGGGCAGGGCATGAACACCGGCATCGGCGACGCCTTGAACCTGGCGTGGAAGCTGGCTGACGTGCTGCGGGGTCGCGCCCGCGCGTCGATCCTCGAGACCTACGATCCGGAGCGCCGCGCGTTCGCGCGGCGGCTCGTCGCGACGACCGATCGTCTGTTCACCGTTGCGACGCGCGATGGCGCGCTCGCGCGCTGGGTGCGCACGCGCGCCATGCCCGGCGTGCTGCCGCGCGTCTTCGGCACCGACCGCGGGCGCGCGTTCCTGTTCGCGACCGTGTCGCAGACGCGCTTGCGCTACCGGACGAGCGCCTTGTCGGAGGGCCGCGCCGGCTACGTGCACGCGGGAGATCGCCTGCCCTGGTTCGCGCAGACCGGCGACGGCGCCGGCGACAACTTCGCGCCGCTGCGCTCGCGCTGGTGGCAGGCGCACGTCTACGGCGACGCCAAGCCCGGCCTCGAGGCCGTGCGCGCTGTGTGCGAGCGCCGCGGAATCGCCGTCGTTCAGCTGCCCTGGCGCGCCGCCGCCGGCGCAGCGGGGCTCGAGGAAGGCGCGCTCTATCTCGTGCGCCCCGACGGCTACCTCGCCTTCGTTGATCCAGACTGCCGCGCCGACGCCCTCGACGAATACCTCTCGCGCATCCTGTGCTGACTGGGTCCCAGCGCGCGCCGACCGGGTCAGAACGGCCACGCGGACGAGGCTTGTGCTCCCCCGCGATGGCGGTAGGATTCGATCATGGGAGGTCGGAGGGGTCTTGCGCTCGGCTCATTGCTCGTGGGCGGCGGTTTGGTCGCCGGCCTCCTGATCGGTCGAGCGACGGTGCCGCGGGCGGGCATTCCCGCCCCCGAATCAGACGCCGCGTCGACGCGCTTCCACCAAGAGCTCACGGACACGACGCCGTTGGCCGCAGCGCCCGTCGAGGAGCCGCCGGCGGTCGCGCCCGCGCCGTCCGAGACGCCCCAGCCCGCCGTGACGGCCCCGCTCGCGAGCGTCGCCCCCGCGCCGGCGAAGCCCGCCGCACCCATTCCACCGCCGGCCGCTCCGCCGGCGCTCGTCACGGCGCCCGAGGCCGCGGCCGAGGCCGCGCCCGAGGCCGCGCCGCCGCCTCCCGATCCGAGCCTCGTGTCGCAAGGCCGCGTCTTCAACGGCGACTCGATCACGAGCTCGAGCTTCGACGAGGCCGACGTCACCGAATACGACCCCGTGCCCGACCACGAGGTGACGCGCTCGAGCTTCGACGACGAGGACCGCGCCGACAGTCACCCGACGGGTCCCTGAGCGGCCGGTCAGAGCACCGCTACGATCTGACCGCCGTCGAGGACGCACGTGCCGTCAGTGGGGTCGCCGCTCGTGCG
>DATKFB010000633.1:0-3061 GCA_035544435.1 Polyangia bacterium | reverse complement strand
ACGTCGTTCTTGAGTAGCATCATGTACATGCCGCTCGCGCGCCGCACGTCGGGGCGCGTGCCGAGCACCTGCAGCGCGGGTCGGATCGTGTCGGGGTACGGCGCCGTCAGGCCTGCGACGAGGCCGTCGGCGTCACCCTGCCGCACCATCATCATGCCGAAGTAGATGCGGCGGTTGACGAGGCGGCCGGCGTTGGCGTGCGTCACGCCCTTGCGGCAGCGCAGCTCGAGGAAGTCGTGTGTGTAGGCGGCGTGCTTCGGCGACTCGGCCGGGTGAATGATCTCGACGCCCTCGAGATCGAGGTCGAGCTCGGCGGCGCGCTGCCGGATGCGCCGCTCCTGTCCGAGGAGAATGGGCCGCGCGATGCCCTCGTCGAGGACGATCTGGCAGGCGCGCAGGACCTTGATGTTGTCGCCCTCGGGGAAGACGATGCGCTTGGGGTCATTTTTCGCGCGCGCGACGATGCGGCTCATGATCGTGTGCTGCGCGCCGCCGATGCGCCGCTGCAGGCGGTCGCGGTACTCGTCGAGATCGATCTGCAGGCGCGCCGCGCCCGACTCCATGGCGGCCTTGGCGACGGCGGGCGCGCACCACCACAGGACGCGCGTGTCGAAGGCCTTCGGGATGACGTAGTCGGGGCCGAACCGGAACGACTGGTCGCCGTAGGCTTCGCTGACGCTGTCGGGCACGGGCTCGTGCGCGAGCGCCGCCAGCGAACGCGCCACCGCCACCTTCATGGCCTCGTTGATCTCCTTGGCGCGCACGTCGAGCGCGCCGCGGAAGACAGACGGGAAGCCGAGCACGTTGTTCACCTGGTTCGGGAAGTCGGAGCGGCCCGTCGCGACGATGGCGTCGGGTCGGGCGGCCTTGGCGTCGGGGTAGCTGATCTCGGGGTCGGGGTTGGCCAGCGCGAAGACCATGGGGCTCTTCGCCATCGTCTTGAGCATCTCGCCGGTGCACAGGCCCGCCTTCGAGAGCCCCAGGAACACGTCAGCGCCGCGGAGAGCGTCCGCGCGCGTGCGCGCGCCATCGTCGGGGCGCGCGAACTTGGCCTTGTAGATGTTCATCCCTTCCTTGCGGCCCGCGTATATGACGCCCACCGAGTCGACCATCGTGATGTTGCCCACGGGCACGCCCAACGAGACGTAGAACTCGGCGCAGGCGATGGCCGAGGCGCCCGCGCCCGACACGACGACCTTGAGGTCGGCGAGCCGCTTGCCGCACAGCTCAGCGCCGTTGAGCAGCGCTGCGCCCGAGATGATCGCCGTCCCGTGCTGGTCGTCGTGGAAGACGGGGATATTCATGCGCTTCTTGAGGCCGGCCTCGATCTCGAAGCACTCGGGCGCCTTGAGGTCCTCGAGGTTGATGCCGCCGAAGGTGGGCTCGAGCGCCGCGATGGCGTCGATGAAGGTGTTGGAGTCGCGCGCGTCCACCTCGAGGTCGAACACGTCGATGTCGGCGAACTTTTTGAACAGGCAGGCCTTGCCCTCCATGACGGGCTTGCCCGCGAGCGGGCCGATGTTGCCGAGGCCGAGGACCGCCGTGCCGTTGGTGACGACGGCCACCAGGTTGCCGCGCGCCGTGTACTCCCAGGCCATCTCCGGGTTCTCGGCGATCGCGAGGCACGGCTCGGCTACGCCCGGCGAGTACGCGAGCGAGAGATCGCGCTGCGTGACGAGCGGCTTCGTAGGGACGACCTCGAGCTTCCCGGGGCGCCCGGCGCGGTGGTACTCGAGCGCATCGTTCTTGCGGACCATGCGGCGATGGTACCAGGCCCGCGCGCCCGCGCGGGCTCCTCAGCTCAATCTGCGCAGACGATGAACTGGCCGCAGGAGTCCTCGCCGGCGACGATGATGCCGCCCGAGGGAGACCAGGCGACCGACAAGGGCGTGAACGCGGGCACCTTGGACACGCGGTTCCTGCGCGTCGCCGCGTCCCAGATGCCCAACTTCCATTCGTCCTTGGGATCGCCCGTCGAGATCGCCAGGTATTTCCCGTCGGGCGAGAACTTCACCGCCTTGATGCTCTCGGCCGCGCCCGCCGTGTCGGGCACCGTGATGGGCGTCCCCGACGACGCGCCGTTCGCGGGCGGGGGAATGTTCCAGAAGCCCAGCATGCCGTCGATGCCGCCCGCGACCAAGGTCTTGCCGTCGGGCGAGAACGACATGCCGAAGACGCCCAACATGTCGGCAGAGACCGTGATGACGGTGGGCGTCGTCTGTCCCGGTACGACGTTCGCGACGTTGCCCTTTCCATCGTCGAAGCCAATGGCCAGCCACTGCTCGCTGGCCGTCATGACGGGCGAGAGCGCCAGCGTGTAGCCGGTCGAGCCCGTTGGAATCGACGCCACCGCCGCTGAGCCCGTGCCGATGTCGTGGCGGGTCAAGACGCCGCTATAGTCGATGGCCCACAGGTGCCGGCTGTCGGACGTGAAGGCCAAGGCCTCGATGTCGTCGCCGTGGCCGGCGAGGTTCGTGATGCGCTCGAACGTCGTCGCGTCGAGCAGCTGCAGCTGGCCCGAGTTCGAGCCGACCGCGAGCAGCTTGCCGTCGGGGGAGAAGGCGACGTACCCCTGACCTGCGGACTGCACGACGTGCCCCTCGGGCGAGGGCACGTTCCCGTTCATCTTCCAGATCTTGACGCGGCCGTCGTCGCCGGCCGTCGTCAGCAGACTGCCGTTCGTCGAGAAAACGACGTCCCAAACGTGGACGGTGGAGTCTGCGCACGCGGCCGCCTCGAGGTGGCTGTACTCGGTGCACTTCGCGAGGCTCGGCGGCGAGACGATTTGAATCGCGCCCCCGGCTCCCGTCGTGCCAGCGGCGCCCCATATGCCGGCGGCTCCTGCGACGCCCGCCATACCGGCGGCGCCCATCATGCCCGCGGCGCCCATCATGCCCGCGGCGCCGGTTGTCCCCGCGGCGCCCGACGTGCCGGCGGCGCCGGCGGCGCCCGACGTGCCGGCGGCGCCCATCATGCCCGCGGCGCCCGTCGTGCCGGCCGCCCCCGACGCGCCTGCGGCGCCATTCGCACCCGCGGTCCCCGTCGGGCTCGTGCAATCCTT
>DATKFB010000632.1:0-2397 GCA_035544435.1 Polyangia bacterium | reverse complement strand
TGCGCAGCAGGAGCAGGTGCTCGCGGCGCGGGCGCTCACCGTAGACCGCGCGGACGCGCGCGTCGTGGATGGCGCGCCCCTGCGAGGCCCGCGCGACGGGCTCGAGCCCGCGCGGCGCCGCCGCCGAGGCCACGCCCTCGGGCGCATCCTCGACGCGCCCGTCGACGATGCCGTCACCGACGACGAGCAGGGCGTGGCCGCCGGGCCGCAGCGCGCGCGCGATCTCGCCGATCCAGCGCTGCTGCGCCTCCCGCCAAGCGCGCGCGAAGGCGCCCGCGGCACCCGTCCTCGCGCCGAGCTGCGTCTCGCGGAAGCGCGCGCGCGGCAGGTCGAGCCAGGTGAAGCGCACGTCGTGGAGCTCGGCGTAGTCGTACGTCCCCGCGTAGGGCGGCGACGACAGCACGAGAGTCGCCGCGCCCGTGCCCACGGCGTCGAGCTTGCGCGCGTCGCCGAGCAGCACGCGCGGCGCCTCGGTGCCCTCGGGCGTGCGCGCCTCGAGCGCCGCCAACCCGCGCGCGAGCTCGGCCGCACGATCGGCGAGCATGCGCGAGGGCACGCCGCGCGCGATGCGCTTCGTCTCGCCGTCGCGCGGCGCCTCGGGGCCGGCCTTCATGAACTTCACGAGCAGCGAGGACAGACAGAGGCGCAGCGCGTGCCCCACGTCGTCATCGGGCGTCGCGAGCACGAGCTGGCGGAGCCCGAGCAGCTCGAAGAGCACGTGCGCGTGGAAGCGCGCGAGCTCGCCGCGCGCCCAGGCCGGCAGCTCGGGCCGCCGTCGCTTGCGCGCGCTCTCGCCAGACTCCTCGGCGATCGCGGCGGCCTCGCGCTCGAGGCGGGCGCGTCCGTCGGCGCCGAGCAGCGTCGTGCGCGCGCGCGCGATGGCGACGCCGAGCGGGCTCGCGTCGACGCCGAGCGCGCGGCGCCCCGCTGCCATAGCCTCGACGAGGACGGTGCCGCTTCCGCAGAAGGGATCGACGACGAGATCGCCGCGCGCGCTGAAGGCGGCGACGCCTCCGCGCGCGATCGTGGGGTGCATGCGCCCCGCGTAGCTGTGGAACCCGTGCGTGAGCGCCCGCGCGAGGCCCGCGTCGACGTCGAGCAGCTTGCCGAGCGTGCGCGCCGACGCGCCCTCGCCGCCGAGCTCGATCGGTCCGCCCAGCGTCGAGAACGCGCGCCGCTGGCGCGGCTCGCGCGGCGCCAGCGCCGAGGACGCGCCGCGCGGTGCCCCACGATCGCGCTCCGGCTCGGCGTGCCTCTTGCCCGACGGCTTGGACGGCTTGGACCGCTCGGTCATCCGCTCCACTTGGACGACTCGAAGACGCCCTCGAGGAGCCTGTCCACCTCCGCCGCCATCTGCTGCGCGGTCTCAGTGCCCAGCACCTGCAGCGCCGCGCGGATGTCTTGCAGGTTGCGCAGCTGCGAGAAGAGCTGCACGTCGGAGAGCGGCTCGCCGCCGAGCAGGATGCCGCGGATGACGCCGAGCTCGGCCAGGATGCCGTCGAGATCGGCGCCCGTCGCGCGCGTGCGCCGCTCCTCGGGATGATCGCGGTGATGCTTCTCGAGCACGGGCCCGACGATGTCCTCGAGGATCGGGATCTGCTCGGTGCTGTTCCAGACGTGGCGCAGCACGAAGAAGTCACCGTCGTGCGCCGCGGGCCGCCCATCGATGAGCGCGCTCGCCGCGAACATCTTGAGCAGCTTGACGACGCGGCGGTCACTCACCGTGACGCCCTCGGAGCGAATCTGAAAGACGAGGCCCTTGTAGCGCGCCAGGAAGTCTTCGGAGAAGCCCATGAACTGGGGCAGCCGCGCCTGGAGGCCGCGCACGTCGGCGATCGTCAGCAGCGGGTGGATGCCGTCGCCGCCGAGGCCGGAGGGCGGCGTCAGCGCGTCCACCTCGGCGCGCAGCCCCCGCTCGACGAGGCCGTGGAAGTGGAAGCTGTCTAGGTTCTCGGACAGGGCGCGCACGAGGAAGCGGTCGAAGATCGCGCCGAGCGCGTCGTCGTTGGGCACCTCGTTGGTCGCGCCGAAGAGCGAACACAGCGGCACCTTGATCGTCGCGCTGCCCGTGAAGAAGCGCCGCTCGTTGAGGATGCTGAGGAGCGCGTTCAAGATCGCCGAGTTCGACTTGAAGATCTCGTCGAGGAAGACGATCTCGGCGTCGGGCAGCATGGCCTCGACGCGCCTCAAGAACGTCCCCTCGCGGAAGGCCTTGATGTCGACGGGACCGAAGATCTCGTTCGGCTCCGAGAAGCGCGTCAGCAGGTACTCGAAGTAGCGCGCGTCGACGAGGCGCGAGAGGTGGCGCACGAGCGCCGACTTCGCCGTGCCGGGCGGCCCCACGATGAGCATGTGCTCGCCCGCGACGAGCGTGACGAGCAGCATGCGGACGATCTC
>DATKFB010000631.1:0-4903 GCA_035544435.1 Polyangia bacterium | reverse complement strand
TTCGCGGACGGGTTCGGCAACCCCCAGAGCACCTGTCGCTGTTTGTAGAGAGGCGCGCCGAAGAGGAGCTCCGACAGGCAGACGTGATAGGGCAGCCTGTAGCTCTCACCCCCGACGATGAGCTCCGAGTCTTGGTCCGTGAGCACGCGCTTGACGCCGGCCTTCTCCGCCCAGCGGACCTCGATCTCCAGCTTGTTCGCCGCCGGCAGGTTCTCCGGGAGCCGGCGCCAATTCTCCTCGAGGACACGCTTGACGTGCTTGAGCAGGAAATCGCCCTCGAACAGCAATCGCACCCGCCCGCCGCGGACCGTCTTGATGCCGTCGCCGCCCTCGAGGTCGAGCGAGCTCTCGGAGACCGGCTCCTTGGCTACCTTGCCTTCGAGCGCGTCGAAGTACTCTTGCAGGCCGCACATGTCGTCGAAGCCCACTTGTCCCTGCGGGATGGTCGACAGATCGCGCTTGACCGCGATGCCACACGCGAAGATGCCGAGTGCGGAAACGACGATCACCAGGAACAGTACGGGTCTCGGTTTCGTCATGTGCATGGGCGGGGCCGCAGAATAATCCCGCCGCTTGACGTGCTGCAACAACAGAACGCACCGGCGCATCGGGGCTTCCCCGTATGTGTCACGGCAGCGCCCCCTTCGCCCCGGGATCCTTCTATGAAAACGCTTCGTCACGCACCCTCCCGAGAGCTCTGGAAGTTCTGCATGGATCGCCTGCGCGAGCTGCGGGGTCCGGACACGCGCGAGCGCGATCTAGCGAACCTGCTCGGCTTCGAGCACTCGCGGGCCGTGCGCTGGAAGGAAGGGCAGATGTACGTCGACAGAGCCGAGTACCTCGTGCGGCTCTCGGACGCACTCGACGTCGAGACGATGACGCTCGTCGCGCTCGCCGCGGGCAGCGTGGGCGCCGAGCAGGCCACGCGCCAGCTCGGGCGGGCCGCGCGCGGGCCTGTCGCCGACGGCAAGAAGGCGCGTCCAGCGGCGCGCATCGAGCCTGGCGAGCTGTCCGTCGACGCCACGCAGTTCGCGCTCGACGCGGAGCGCTTCGAGGGCGCGACCCGCGGGATCGTCCTCCTTGTATCGTCGGCCGGCGAGGGGCGCGTCGAGCTCGGAGCGGCCCTGGGGCGGCACGGCGACATGGGTGGCCTCGTCGCGACCAGCTTCTCCTTGGGGTTAACCCTCGCGGAGCGGCACCGGCCCGAGCTCGTGCTGCTCGACCTCGGCCTCGCGAGTGTGCACGCCTTCGACGCGTGCCGCGCGCTCGCGAGCCTGACGAGCCGTGCCCAGCGCCGCTGCCGCGTCGTCGCCGGCACGGCGACGCTCACCGATGCCATCGAGAAGCCGGCCCTCATGGCGGGCGCCGCGAGCGTGACGCTCTTCCCGTTCGGCGCGAACGTCGTCGAGTCGGAGCTCGACCGGCTCGAGGAGCGGCTCGGGCCGCGCAAGGTCGTCAAGGAAGCGCGCCGGCACGCCTGAGCGCGGCGATCTGATAGGTTTGGCGGCTCTCATGCCGCTTCGCCCCCCCGATGCGTTCGCCGCCGAGCCGGCGTGGCGAAGACAGATGGCCTGGCTGCTGGTCTCTCTCGCCTACCTGTTCGCGTTCCCCTATTTCGAGCGCCTGAACAATCCGAACGAGAACGCGCGCATCTGGGCGACGCGCGCCATCGTCGAGCACGGCGTGCTCAACATCGACGAGGTGCAACGCGAGTGGGGCTATGTGAACGACAAGGCCAAGAACGCCGAGCACGTGTACTCGGGCAAGGCGCCCGGCGCGACCTTCCTGGGCGTTCCCGTGCTCGCCGTGCACACGAAGCTGCGTCACCTCGCGGGCCTGTCTTCGCCTGGAAAGAGAGAGACGACCTTCTGGCTGCGGCTCTTCGCCGTGAAGCTCCCGCTGTGCCTCTTCCTCTGGTTCTTCGCGCGCTACGTCGAGCGCGTGAGCGCATCGCCCGTCGCGCGCGATCTGCTCGTCGTCGGGCTGGGGCTCGGCACCTTGTTCTATCCATACGGTCAGCTGTTCGTGGGACACGCCTTGGCGGCCGCCGCGGCGTTCGCCAGCTACATGCTGGTCGCGCCGCCCGAGGCCCTTCGTGGGCCCCACGCGCTGGGCGACGACGGGGGTCCTGCGCCCCCGGTCTCGACGTCGAGGCTCATCGCGGCCGGGTTCCTCTGTGCGTCCTGCGTCGTCTTCGAGTACCAGGCCGTCCTCGTCGCGGCGGCGTTGACCGCTTACGTCGCGCATCGCCACCGGGCGCGCGTCGTGCTGTTCCTGGCCGGCGCGCTGCCTCCGACGCTCGCGCTCGGCGTCTTTCACACGGTGTTGTTCGGCCGGCCTTGGCGCTTTCCCTTCGGCAACGTCGAGAACCCGGAGTTCTTGCGGCGGGACCACTCGGCGGGCTTCCACGGGCTCGCGCTGCCCAAGCTGACGGCGGTCGACTCGTTCCTCTTCTCGCCCGACTACGGGCTCTTCGTCTTCTCGCCCCTCCTGGCGCTGGGCGCACTCGCGACCATCGTGCTCGTCGTGCGCGGGCCGCGGCGCGAGGGCCTGCTCATCGCGGCGATCACGCTGCTCATGTTCGTGTTCCTCTCCGGGATGTCCAACTGGAGAGCGGGTTGGTGCGTGGGGCCGCGCTACATCGCGACCGTGGCGCCGTTCCTCGTGTTCGCGGTCGCGCGAGCGTGGCCCCTCGCGCGCGCGTGGCCCTTCGCGCGGGCGTGGCCCTGGTTCTCGGCGCTGGTCGCGGGCACGGTGTTGCCGTCGGTGCTGCTCAACGTCGCGTCGGGCGCCGTGTACCCGCACTACCCGGAGGTCTTCGACAATCCGCTCTTCGACTTGACGTTTCCGCTGCTCGGTCAGGGATACGCGCCCTTCGGCCTCGGTTGGCTGCTCGGCATGCGCGGTCTGCTCTCGCTCGCGCCGCTGGCGATCGTCGTGTTGGGCGCGCTCGCGCTCGGCGCCGGCGGCGGCGATGCCAGGCCCTCCCGCTGGGCGTCGCACGTCGGCGTAGCGCTCTTCGTTGCGGCGGCGTTCCTAGCGCCGCTGTCGGCCTACGGCCGCCAACCGCGCCCAGCCGAGGACGCCGCCGCGGCCTTCGTGCGCGCGACCTGGGAGCCCGCGCGGCCTCCCGCGCGTTGAGCTAAAAGCTCGGCAGGAACGTGATGAGGAGCGTGAACGGCAGGCGAGGCAGGGCGGGCGTGTCGGCGGCGTGGAGGCAGGAGGTGGCGCCGCTGCGGTTGAGGGGCAGGGCGACGTCGATCGACAGCAGCTGCTGGTGGACGCCGAAGGCGTCGTGGAGCACGCGGAAGCTGTAGCCGACGTCGGAGAAGATACGGTCGCGCGAAAAGCTGTAACCCCCGCAGGTTGTGATGGCGGCCGCGTCGGCGAACACTGTGCCCGCGAGCGCGCGCACCGTCGTGAAGTGCAGGAGGTTCCAGTCGAGCGCCGTGAGGTAGTCGTCGCGCAGCTGGATGCGGCCGACGACGTTGGCGCGCGCGAGCAGATCGGCGGGCAGGTAGCCGCGCAGGCCGCCGAGGCCGGCGGCGTCCACCATCTGGCTGCGCAGGCGCAGCGGCCCGAAGGCGGCGGCCGACGAGACGTCGATGCCCACCACGTGCCCCGGCAGCAGCTCGAAGAGGCGCAGCGCCTCGGCGCCCGCCGTGACCTGCGGCAGGCGCTCGCCGTTCTCCAGGATCGTGAACGCGTAGTCGACGCCGGCGTCGAGCCCGACGGCGCGCCATGGATCGATGAGGTAGTCGCGCGTGTCGTGGTCGAGGCCGAAGCCAGCTGAAACCCGGTAGCCGGGCTGCGGCGCCTCGCCGAGCTGCAGGCCGAAGGACGGGTCGAGGCGCGAGGCCGACAGAGCGACTCCGAGCGCGCTCGTCGTGCGGTTGCGATCGGCCTGCGGGCCGAAGAACCAGTCGTACGCGGCGCCGACGCCGATCGTCGTCGCCTCGGTGTGATAGGCGCGGAACAGCAGGGCGTGGCGCAGGTCGTGCTGCGGCTTGAGCTCGAAGGCGGCCTCGAAGCTCGCGGTGAGCTGTGTCACGTTGAGCAGCGCGCCGAAGCCTTCGTAGATGAAGCGCCAGCGCGGCGGGTCGCGGTTGTCGTAGCGTGGATTGTCGGACAGCCGCAGCGATCCCACCGACGTTTCGACGAGACGCGCGCGCGGATCGATCTCGACGGACGCCAGGCCGGCCGGCAGCTCGGCCTCGAGCGTCGCGCGCCGGCCGCGCGCCGTCCAGACGAGCGTCCGCGAGCCGCCCGCGCGATCGTCGACGCGGACCTCGACGGGCTCGAGGACGTCGTCGCCCTCGCGCGCGACGTCGATCGTGACGTGGACGGCCGCGCCGGGGGCGCCGCCCGCGCGCGGCGCGACCTTGACGCCGACGAGCCGGTAGTTGACGCGCGGGCGCGGGCCGAGCCACTGCGCCCAGAACCAGCCGAGATCGGCGCCGAAGATCTCGGCGGCGGCGCGACGCAACGGCTTGCCGGCGCCGAGGATCTCGCGCGGCAGGCGCGTCATGCCCGCGGGGCCCAGCAGATCGAGCAGCTTGTTGTAGACGAGGCGTGGGCTCGGGTTCGGGCTCGCGAAGCGGCGCACGTCGTCGCGCACGGGATCCGCGTCGTCCACGTCGCCGAAGTAGGTGGCCGACGAGGCCACGAGGGGCGCGTACATGAGCTGGTCGACGGCGGGGATGAATTCGATGGGGCGCAGGAGATCCTTCGCGAACTCGATCTTCTTGAACTCGCGCAGCGTGAAGACGTCGAGCAGGTAGGAGGCGAGCACCCCCGCGGCGAGGTCCCGATCTTCGGGGGCTTCGCTGCGCGCGAGGGCGCCGTCGAGCGCAGCGAGGAACACGGCGCGCACGAGCTCGAAGCGGTGATATTTGCGCAGGCG
>DATKFB010000630.1:0-10094 GCA_035544435.1 Polyangia bacterium | reverse complement strand
CGAGGCAGGCGGGCCGGTTCTCTGCGCGCACGATGAGCTTGGCGAGCAGCGAGTCGTAGTGGCTCGGCACGACGTAGCCGCTGTAGATGTGCGTGTCGATGCGGACGCCGAGGCCGCCGGGCAGATTGAGCGCCGTGATGCGGCCGGGCGACGGCGCGAAGGTCACGGGATCCTCGGCGTTGATGCGCAGCTCGATAGCGTGGCCGCGCGGCCGGATGTCGGCGGGCAGCTTGAGCGGCTCGCCCGCGGCCAACCTCATCTGCTCGCGCACGAGATCGACGCTGAAGACCTCCTCGGTCACGGTGTGCTCAACCTGGATGCGGGTGTTCATCTCCATGAAGTAGAAGCTCTTGTCCTCGTCGAGCAGGAACTCGAGCGTGCCGACGGTCTTGTAGCCGATCGACTCCGTCGCCTTGCGCGCGATGCCGAGCAGCTTGCCGCGGCGCTCGTCGTCGAGCGCCACCGACGGCGCCTCCTCGACGAGCTTCTGGTGGCGGCGCTGGATCGAGCACTCGCGCTCGCCCAGCGAGATCGCGCGGGTGCCGTCGCCCAGCACCTGCACCTCGACGTGGCGCGGCTTCTCGATGTACCGCTCGAGGTAGACGTCGGGGTTGCCGAACCCGCCCTGCGCCTCCGAGCGCGCCGCCGCGAGCTGCGCGCTCAAGCGATCGCGGCTCTCGACGATCTTCATGCCGCGGCCGCCGCCGCCCGCCGAGGCCTTGATGATGATGGGGAAGCCGATGCGCTCCACGGCCTGCTCGGCCTCGAGATCCGTCTCGATGACGCCCGTGCCGGGCAGGATGGGTACGCCGGCGTCCGCCATGGCCTTGCGCGCCGAGACCTTGTCGCCCATGAGGCGCATGACCTCGGGCTGCGGGCCGATCCACGTGAGGCCGCACTGCTCGACGATCTCGGCGAAGCTGGCGTTCTCGGCGAGGAAGCCGTAGCCCGGGTGCACGGCGTCGGCGCGCGTGACCTCGGCGGCGCTGATGATCGCCGGCACGTTGAGGTAGCTCAGCCGCGCCGGCGCGGGACCGATGCAGACCTTCTCGTCGGCGAAGCGGACGTGTAACGCGTCGGCGTCGACCGACGAGTGCACGGCCACCGACTTGATGCCGAGCTCGCGGCAGGCGCGGATCACGCGGAGCGCGATCTCGCCGCGATTCGCTATCAATACCTTTTTATACATTTTGAGGACGGCCCAGCGCTGCTGGGCCTCGCCCATTCAGCCGACACGACTTCATGTCGCGAGGCGAATCAGCTTCTGGCCGTACTCGACGTGCTCGCCGTTCTTGACGAGGAACTCGGCGACCTTGCCGTCGGCCTCGGACTCGATCTCGTTCATGAGCTTCATGGCCTCGACGATGCAGACGACCTGGCCCTTGCGCACGCTGGTGCCGACCTCCGCGAAGGCGCCCGCGTCGGGCGAGGGCGCCCGGTAGAAGGTGCCGACGAACGGCGACGTGATGAAGGTGCCCGCGTCGGCCGCGCCCTCGACGGGCGGCGAGGGTGCGAGCGCGATGGGCGCCGCCCCGACGGGACCGGCCGACGCCGCCCCGCCGCCGCCCAGGTCGCGGCGCACGCGCACGCGACCCGACGGATCGGCCTCGACCTCGCTGAGGCCGAACTCACCGATGATGCGCGCGAGCTCGCGCACGGTCTCGAGATCGATGGCCGAGTCGACGCTCTTGGTCTTGGGCGAGCTGGCGTTGCCGATCGAGGCGAGCGCCGGAACGCCCTTCGCGCTCTTCTTCGGGCTGCTGCTCTTGCGGTTCTTTTCGTTCATTTGGCGCCGTTCATTCGCGGGTCGTCCTCCGCTAAAGGTCTTGCCGCAACCGCGGCGCGGCGAGCTTGACGAGGTAGCGCGCCTTGCCGACGAGGGCGGCGGGCAACATCGCGCAGGCCAGGAAGTACTCGGGCGTGATCACGCTGATGACGAGCGTTACCGTGTCGGTGCGAATCGTGACCTCGGCGAGCGCGCCCGCGTCGAGCGACTGCACGGTGCGCCGCGCCTGCGAGACGAGGTGCGCGAACTCGGCGGCGAGCGTCTGGATGTCGGGCAGCGAGTCGCCGAAGCCGGTCTTCGCGTACGAATCGACGGCGATGCCGTCGAAGCCCATGAGCACGCCCGCGATGCCGCCGTCGAGCTTGTCGATCAGCTTCTGGATGTTTTCGCGAAACATGGGCGTCAATGTGACCTCCGGCTTGTACTCGCTCGGGATTCCACGTGTCAAGCGCGCGCGGGCTTCCCGGCTCCACCGAGGAAGTGCGCCGCGATCTCGTCGGGGGAGACCTCCACGAGCCTCGTCTCGCCCGGCTTCAGACAGAACACGAACTTGATGGCGCCACCGCGTCGCTTCTTGTCGACGCTGACGCGCGCGAGCACCTCGCCGGAGAGGCGGGGCTGAAGGTCGACGGGGAGGCCGAGGCGCGCCAGGAGCGCCGCGGCGCGCGCCGTGAGCGCGGGCGCGCCCAAGCCCCGCGCTTCACCCAGCGAGAGCGCCGCCAAAATGCCGAGCCCGACTGCCTCGCCGTGCAGGAGGCCGTAGCCCGACGCCGCCTCGAGCGCGTGGCCCACGGTGTGGCCGAAGTTCAGAATGGCGCGCCGGCCGCTCTCGGTCTCATCCTCGGCGACGACCTCAGCCTTGACGCGAACGGCGCGCGCGACGAGCTCGGCGGCGACGTCCGGCGGCAGCGCGGCGTCGTCTCCGGCCGACTGGACCGGGAGCTGCTCGAGGATGTGGAGCAGCTCGGGGTCGGCGATGAGGCCGCACTTGACGACCTCGGCGAGACCGGCGCGGCGCTCGCGCGGCGGCAGCGTGTCGAGGAAGCCCAGATCGGCGATGACGGCCGACGGCTGGTGGAACGCCCCCACGAGGTTCTTGCCAGCGGGCAAGTCGACGGCCGTCTTGCCGCCCACGGACGCGTCGACCATCGCGAGGAGCGTCGTCGGCACGAGGGCGAAGCGCACGCCCCGCAGGTAGACCGCCGCCGCGAAGCCCGCGTGATCGGTGGCCGCGCCGCCGCCCACGCCCACGACGGCCGCGCGCCGATCGTAGCCCTCCTGGGCGAGCCATTCGGTCGTGCGCTCGATCTCCGCGAGCGTCTTGCAGGCCTCGCCCGCGCGCAGGTCGAGCCGCTTGACGTTGGGCAGCCGCGTGCGCAGTGCCTCGACGAGCGGGGCGACGCGCGGCGAGCGCGCGCCCACCGCCTCGTCGACGAGCACGGCCGCGCCCGTGACGGCGCCGAAGGCCCCAGCGATCGCCGTCGCCGCCTCGGCCGGCGCGATCGCGCCGATGCGGACGTCGTAGCGCCGCGCGCCCAGCTCGACGCCGACGGTGGTCGTCTCGGCGGCGCTCACGAGCCCGTCTCCACCCACGCGAGCACGTCGCGCGCGACGTCCTGGGGCAGCCTCCCAACGGTGTCGACGGAGAAGTGCGCCCGCGCATAGAACGGCGCGCGCGCCTCAAGCAGCGCCGTCGCCGTCGCGACCGGGTCCGGACCCGAGAGCAGCGGGCGCCCCGCCCCGCCGCGCGCGCGGCGCACGGCCTCCTCGGGCGTGATGGCGAGCGCAACGACGCGTCCGGTCTCGAGCATCGTGCGCAGGTTGCCCTCATGGCACGCGGCGCCGCCGCCGGTCGCCACGACGAGCTTCCGCTCGTGGCTCACGGCCCCGAGCGCGCGCGTCTCGCGCGCGCGAAAGCCGGCCTCGCCCTCGCCCTCGAAGATGCGCGGCACGGATTGCCCGGCCTCGCGCGCGATCACCTCGTCCAGATCGACCAGCTTCCAGCCAAGCCGCGCCGCGAGGATGCGGCCCACGGTCGTCTTGCCCGTGGCCATGAACCCGACGAGAAAGATGGGCGCGTCGGGCTCGAACGTCTCCATGGATGACGCGCCGAGAGCGAATGCCGGCGCCCCGAGAATTCTAGGGGGACGCGGGCGTCCGGTCAAAAACCCGCCCGTCAGATGCCGTACTCTTTGATCTTGTAGAGGAGCGCGCGCTGGCTGATCTCCAGGAGCTCGGCGGCGCGCGTGCGGTTTCCGCCCGTGCGCTCGAGAGCGCGCCGGATGAGCGCTTCCTCGCTCCGACGCGCCGCTCGCTTGATCGACAGGTCCTCGGTCCCCGGAGACGCGCCCGGCACGGACGGGGCCGGCGCGCGGCAGGCCGCCGCGAGGACGCGCTCGGGCAGGCTCGCGGCGTCGATGACGTCGCCCTCGCAAAGCACGGCGGCGCGCTCCATGGTGTTCTCGAGCTCGCGAACGTTGCCGGGCCATGCGTACGCCTCGAGGGCCGAGAGCCCGTCCGGCGCGATGTCGCGCGCCGACACGGCCGGCCCTAAGCGCGCCCGCGCGCCCGCGAGGAAGTGGCGCGCCAGCAAGACGACGTCGCCTGCGCGCCCACGCAGCGGGGGCAGCTGCAGCGCCAAGACGTCGAGCCTGAACAGCAGATCCTCACGGAACCTGCCTGCGGCGACCTCGGCCTCGAGCGCCCGAGACGTGGCGGCGACGATACGCACGTCGACGACGGCGTCGGCGTCGGCCCCGAGGCGCCGCACGTGTCCGTCCTGCAAGACGCGCAGGAGCTTGACCTGCGACGGCGCGGGCAGCTCGCCGATCTCGTCGAGGAACAGCGTGCCGCCCGCAGCCTGCTCGACGAGGCCAACGCGGTCGCGAACGGCGTCGGTGAAGGCGCCGCGCAGGTGCCCGAAGAGCTCGGACTCGATCAGCCCGACCGGCATGGCGCCGCAGTTGACGGCCACGAACGGCGCCGCGGCCCGCGGGGAGAGCGCGTGGACGGCCCGCGCGACCATCTCCTTGCCCGTCCCGGACTCCCCGAGGATAAGGACCGTCGCCTTGTGAGGCGCAACCTTGCGCAGCGTCACGCGCAAGGCCGCCATGGCGGGGCTCGCGCCGACGAGCGTCTCGAGGGGATCTGAGGGGCTCGGCACGCGCGGGCAAACCATAGCACGCGGTTTTTGGGGGGCCGCGCGGCGGCTCCCCCTTCCGCCAGGCCGGCCAGGCCAATTTTGTTCAATTTTTTGCCCGGGGCGCCATCCGGCGTTCTACTCGTTCCATGAGCGTGGAAGTCGAACGGGCAACGGTCGCCTGCGGTACCTGCGGCGCCCAGGTCATCGAGCTGCGTCGCGGGCGCTGCTGGGGGTGTTACACCCGCTGGGTGGAGTCGCGCCCCGTGGGCCGTGGTGCCACCTGCACGGTGTGCTTCGAGAAGCGGCGCGACCAGCTCAAGCTCGTCGAATTGCACGGCCGCACCGTGCCGCTGTGTCACGGCTGCTCGGCGCGCGTCACGCGCATGGACGACATCCCCGAGTCGATCGACGCCCTGCGCATCGCGCTGCGGAGAGACCGGCGCTACGCCGACAAGCGCACCGGGAAGGTGGACCACCGCATCTTCCCGCGCGAGCGCCGCGTGGGCGAGCGCCGCAACCCGCCGCGCAGCGCCTTCGCCGACACCGACCCGCGCATGGAGGCGACGCTGCTCGCCGAGATGGAAGAGATCATCGTCGAGCTCCAGGAAGCCGACATGGAAGAGGTCGAGCAGACGCAGGTCCGCGAGAACTACGCGGCCACGCCGCCGCCGCTGCCGTCGACGTAGCGCCGGCCGCCGCCTAGGGTCGCGACCGGAGGTCGCGAGGTGGAGGGGAAGCGCGCGGAGGCCCCGACGTGAGCCCGTTGCCGTTAGGCAGACGGGCTCCTACAGCACGTACTGCGACAGGTCCTCGTCCTTGAGGATGCCGTCGAGGCGCTCGCGGACGTAGGCGGCCGTGATGGGCACGGTCGTCGCGCCCAGCGAGGGCGCCTCGAAGGCCAGGTCGTCGAGGACGCGCTCCATGATCGTGTGCAGGCGGCGCGCGCCGATGTTCTCCATGCGCGAGTTCACGAGCGTCGCGACGCGCGCGATCTCGGCGACGGCGTCGGGGCGGATGTCGAGCGTGATGTTCTCCGTGGCGAGGAGCGCCGTGTACTGCTTCGTGAGGGCGTTCTCGGGCTCGGTGAGGATGCGCACGAAGTCGCCGTCGGAGAGCGACTCGAGCTCGACGCGGATGGGGAACCGCCCTTGCAGCTCGGGGATCATGTCCTTCGGCTTGGCGACGTGAAAGGCGCCCGCCGCGATGAAGAGGACGTGATCGGTCTTGAGCGGGCCGTACTTCGTCGACACGGTCGAGCCCTCGACGATCGGCAGCAGGTCGCGCTGCACGCCCTCGCGCGAGACGTCGGGGCCGTGCCCGCCCTCGCGGCCCGCGACCTTGTCGATCTCGTCGATGAAGATGATGCCCGCCTGCTCGGCGCGCCGGATGGCGTCCTTCTGCAGGCGGTCCATGTCGATGAGCTTGCCGGCCTCCTCGTCGGTGAGCGCGTCGAGCGCCTCGGGCACGGAGAGCTTGCGCCGCTTCGTCTTGCGCCCCCCCTGCGGCATCATGTCGCGCAGGTTCAGCACCATCTCCTCCATTCCCGTGCCAGAGAAGACGTCGATGAACGACTGGGCCGAGTCGGAGGTGTCGATCTCGACCAGCTTGTCGTCGAGCTTGCCCTCGCGCAGCAGGTTGCGCAGGCTCTCGCGCGTGGCGTTCTCGGACGCCGAGGGCGCGTCCGCGCCGATCGAGGGCAGCGGGATCGCCGAGGAAGGCCCGCCCGGCGGCGCCGGCGTGGGCCGGGGGCGCGGCGTCGGCGGCAGCAGGACGTCGAGCAGCCGCTCCTCGGCGCTCTCCCGCGCGCGCGGGCGCACGCGCTCGCGCTCCTCCTCGCGCAGCATCGACACGGCCGTCTCGGCGAGGTCGCGCACCATCGAGTCGACATCGCGTCCGACATAGCCGACCTCCGTAAACTTCGATGCCTCGACCTTGACGAAGGGCGCACCCGCGAGCTTGGCGAGGCGCCGCGCGATCTCTGTCTTGCCCACCCCCGTCGGGCCGATGAGCATGATGTTCTTGGGCGCGATCTCGTCGCGCATGGGCAGCGGCACCTGCTGGCGACGCCAGCGGTTGCGCAGCGCGACGGCGACCGCGCGCTTGGCGGCGGCCTGCCCGACGATGTACCGGTCGAGCTCCTCGACGATGGCGCGCGGCGTGAGATCGGACACGCGCTTCTGCTGCGGCGCCATCTAGAGCTCCTCGAAGGCGCGGTTGCCGTTCGTGTAGATGCAGATGTCGCCCGCGATGGCGAGGGCGCGCTCGGCGATCTCGCGCGCCGGTAGCGGGGTCGCCTCAAGGAGCGCGCGCGCCGCCGCGAGCGCGTACGGGCCGCCCGAGCCGATGGCGGCCGCGTCACCGTCCGGCTCGATGACGTCGCCCGTGCCCGACAGCAGCAGCGTCTTCTCGCGGTCGGCGACGAGCAGCAGCGCCTCGAGGCGGCGCAGCACGCGATCCGTGCGCCAGTCCTTGGCGAGCTCGACCGCCGCCCGCATGAGGTTGCCGTTGTATTCCTTGAGGCGCGCCTCGAACTTCTCGAAGAGCGTGATGCCGTCTGCGGCCGACCCCGCGAAGCCGGCGACGATCTTCCCGTCGTGCAGGCGCCGAATCTTGCGCGCCGTCGACTTGACGACCGTGTTGCCCATCGTGACCTGACCGTCGCCGCCGAGCGCGACCTTCCCCTCGCGGCGGACCGCCAACACGGTCGTGGAGCGAATGCGTTCTGCCTTGTTCGTCGTCATTGCCGTGCCTTCGGGTGGGCCTTGTCATACACCGACATGAGGTGATCGATGTTGACGTGCGCGTAACGCTGGGTCGTGCGCACGCTCGCGTGGCCGAGTAGCTCCTGGATACCGCGCAGGTCGGCGCCCTCGCCGAGGAGGTGCGTCGCGAAGCTGTGGCGGAGCGCGTGCGGCGAGATCGGGGGCGTGCTCGTGGCCTGCCCGCGCCGCACGAGCATGCGGCGCACGACGCGCGGATCGAGCCGCCGCCCCCGCGAGCTCACGAACAACGCCGCGCCTCCCCTGGCCGCGTCCGCGGGCCGCGCCGCGAGGCGCTTCGCTCGGTGCGGCCCGTAGTCGTCGAGCGCTGCGCCCGCCTTCGAGCCAAAGGGCACGACGCGGTCTTTGCGCCCCTTTCCCTGCCGCACCTTCACGCGGCCGCCCGCGCCCTCGCGCTCGACGTCGTCGACGTCGAGGTTGCAGGCCTCGGAGACGCGCAGGCCCGCGCCGTAGATCATCTCGAAGAGCGCGCGCTCGCAGGCGACGGCCTCCGGCGTGGCGTCGGGGCGCGCGCCGCGCCCGTCGAGGAGCCGCCCGACGTCCTCCTTGCCGAGGAACGACGGCAGGCGCTTGGCGCGTTTGGGCGCGCGTAGGCCGGCGACCGGGCTGCCCGCGACGAGGCGCCGCCGCACCGAGAGCTTGAAGAACGCGCGCAGCGACGACAGCTTGCGGCCGATCGTCGCCGCGTCGTTGCGGCCATGCAGCGACGCGAGGTAAGCGCGGCACATCATGAGATCGAGCTCGGCGGGCGCGGGCGCGCGGCGGAGCTTGCCGCGCGCGAACGCCACGAGCTCGCCGACGTCCCGCAGGTACGCGCGCCGCGTGTGCTCGGACGCCCGCTTCTCGGACGTCAGGTACTGGCGAAAGGCCGCGAGCGCCGCTTCCATGGTGGCGCGATCGTAGCGCACGCCGGGCGAGCGCGCGAATCACCGCATCGACGGTGAATAGCGCGCTGCCTCGACGACGGCGCGGCGGTTCGGCAGACTGCGGGGATGTCCGCCGCCGACGCGCCCGCGGGCGTACGCCTGCCCGAGCCGAGCGCGCGCGTCGAGCCGCGCTGCGCCCTGTTCGGCACCTGCGGCGGCTGCCAGCTCCAGCACGTGCCCTACGACGAGCAGCTCGCCTGGAAGACGGGCGAGGTGCGGCGCCTGCTCGAGGCCGCGCTCCCCGACGCCGCCGTCGACGTCGCGCCCTGCATCGGCTCGCCGCGCGCGTACGGCTACCGCTCGAAGATCACGCCGCACTTCCCGCGCCCGCGCGGGGGCGAGGCGCCGCCCATCGGCTTCCTCAAGGTCGGCCAGCCGCGCCGGACGATCGACGTCCCGCGCTGCCCGCTCGCGACCGACGCCATCAACGCCGCGCTCACGGTCGTTCGCGCCGAGGTCGCCGCGCGCGCCGACACGTACCGGCGCGGCGCCTCCCTCCTGCTGCGCGACGCCGCCTCGGGCCTGACGACGGACTTCCGCGCCGTCATCACCGAGGAGGTGGGCGCGCTCCGGCTGCAGTTCCGCGCGGGCGACTTCTTCCAGAACAACCCGTTTCTGCTGCCGCGCCTCGCGGCGCACGTCGCGGCCGAGGCGCGCACGGGAGGCGCGCGCTTCCTCGTCGACGCGTATTGCGGCAGCGGCCTGCTCGCGCTCGCGGCGGCGCCCGACTTCGAGCGCGTCTTCGGCGTCGAGGTCAGCCCGTCGAGCGTCGCCTGGGCGCGCAAGAACGCCGCGCGCAACGGGCGCGATAACTGCACGTTCATGGCAGCCGACGCGAGCGCGATCTTCGCGGGCCTGCCCTTTCCAGGCGCCGACGCCGCCGTCATCGTCGATCCGCCCCGCAAGGGCTGCTCGCCGGAGTTCCTGGCCCAGCTCCTGACGTTCGCGCCGCGCACGATCGTCTACGTCTCGTGCAACCCGGAGACGCAGGTGCGCGACCTCCTGTCGCTCCTCGCCGCCGGCTACCGGGTCGCGGCCGTGCAGCCCTTCGACATGTTCCCGCAGACGCGCCACCTCGAGTGCGTAGCAGCGTTGACGCGCGCTTGACGCCACGTCTCGGGGACCCACGTCTCTCGCGGGAGGTGCTTCGTTGACACACCCCGCGCCCGCGCGCATCGTTGACGTGGCGTAAACCCGGATGACCAGAGTCGGAAGGGACGGTCGAACCACCTCGGGTGGCGGACGCGGTGGCGGCCGCAGCCCCTTCGATCAACGGCTCACCGAAGGCGAGATCGTCGCGGGCCGCTACCGCGTCGTCCGGCTCATCGGAGCCGGCGCCGTCGGGGAGGTCTACGAGGCCACGGACGAGGTGGTCGGCGAGGCCGTGGCGCTCAAGACGCTGCGCGAGGGAGTGGCCGACGACGCCGTCTCCATCGAGCGGTTTCGCCGCGAGATCCAGG
>DATKFB010000629.1:0-12165 GCA_035544435.1 Polyangia bacterium | reverse complement strand
CGCCGCGGGGGCGACTTTCGAGGCGCCCTGCCAGCTCGTCGAGGCGCTCCTGAGGCGCGCGGACGATCGTCGAGATCTGAACGAGCGCGCGCGGCTCGAGGACACGCTCGCCGCCTGCGACGCCACCTCGGAGACGCGGCTCGAACGCCTGCGCGCGCGCGGCGCGCTCGCCGCCGAGGAGCGCGCGCTGCGCGCGTCGCTGCGGCTCGCGCCGGACCGCGACGAGCTCCTGGGCGACCTGGCCGAGGTCCTCGGGGCCGAGGGAAGACCGGACGACGCGCTCGCCGCGCTCGCGGCCCTCGTCGAGCGCGCGCCGGCCGACCCATCCCTCCGCGTGCGACTCGCCGACGCGCAGGCCGCCATCGGTCACGAGGCTGAAGCGCGGCGCACGGCGAGCGCGGCGCTCGCGCTGCGCCCCGACGCCGCCGACGTGCGGCGCGCGGCCCGCGCGCTCGCCGTTCCGCTGCCGCTCGACGCCTACAGGCTCGACGGTCGCGCCGTCATCGCCGACTTCGCCGTGAGCGGGCGCCACTATGACGCGCCGGCCGTCGTCGTGCTCGACCGAGCGGTAGAGCGAGTCTTCCCCGACGGCGCGCAGATGACGCTGACCCACGAGATCGTCCGAGTGCAGAGCAAGGACGCCATCGATCGGTGGGCCGAGGTCGAGGTCCCGGCGGGCGCCGAGGTGCTCACGCTGCGCACGCACAAGCCGGACGGGACCACGCGAGAGCCTGAGGAGATCGCGGGCAAGGAGACCGTCTCGGCCGCCAACGTCGCGATCGGGGACTACATCGAGTGGGAGCTGCTCGAGGCCAAGGGCGCGGCGGGAGCGTTCGCGCCCGGCTTCCTGGGTGACCGCTTCTATTTTCAGTCCTTCGACGCTCCCCTCGACCGCACCGAGCTCGTGCTCGTGACGCCGCGCCTGACGAAGCTGGCCTTCGACCGGCGCGCCGGCGCGCCCGCGCCGCGCGCGCAAGACGGGCCCGACGACACGACGGTGACGACCTTCGCGACGACGTCCGTCCCGCAGCTCTTCGTCGAGCGCGCCGCCGTTCCCGCCGCCGAATACGTCCCGTCCGTGCGCGCGTCGAGCGCGCTCGGGTTTCAGGTGTGGACGCGCTACGTCGCCGAGCAGCTCTTCGGCACGACCCGCTCGTCGCCCGCGCTGCGCGAGCGCGCCCGCCTCCTCGCGACGAGGCCGAGTGCAGCCCCCTCGAACGCCGCGCCTGACGACCGCGCGCGGCTCGCGTCCGCCGTCGTGGCGTGGGTCACCGAGAACATCGAGGCCGCCGACGATCTGCGCGACGGCGCCACGGAGACGCTCGCGCGCGGCAGCGGCAACCGCCTCGCCCTCATCCTCGCGCTGCTGCGCGAGCTCGGCGTACCCGCGCGGCCCGTCCTGGCGCGCTCGCGCCTCGTCGCCGAGGCCGCGGCGCCCGCGCCGGCCCAAGAGCTCGACGACTTCGCCGATGCGCTCGTCGAGATCGACCTTCCCGCCGGGCGCGCCCCCGTCTATGTCGATCCGCGGCTGCGCCACGCCGCCTTCGGCTACTTGCCGCCGAACCTTGACGGCGCGCGCACGCTCTCGCTCCCGGACGGTCGCCTGGGTGTGGCGCGCAGTTCGGGGACGGCGGATCATCGCTCCGTGGACGTCACGATCCGCCTCGACGAGCAGGGCGGTGGCGTGGCCGTCGCCACGGAGGAGCTCACGGGGTGGCCCGCGCTCGAGTGGGCGGAACTCGTCGAAAAGTTCGGGACCGATCGCGCGCGCCTGCGCCAGGACTTCGAGCAGCGCTGGCTCGGCGTGCAGTTCCCGGGCGCGCGTCTGCGCGATCTCGAGGTGACGCTGCCGAGGGACGCCCCGGGCGCCGGCGTGCAACCCGTCCACGTCCGTTACTCGTTCGTCAGTCCCCAGCTCGCCGTGAGAGGCGATCACGAGATCAAACTGTTGCCGACCTTTTTCCGCTCGCAGCCGGGCCACCGCTTCGCGACCGAGCCGCGGCGCTCGACGACGCTCGTGCTGGGCTTCGACGTCCCCTTCCACATGACGGCCACGGTCGAGCTGCCGCGCGCCGCCAAGCTCGTCGAGCCGCTCGGCGCCGCGGCGGAGGGGCGCGTCGAGCGCAAGGGCGCGTACCGCTTCGTCGAGGAGCGCCGCCGGCGCGCCGGGTCGCCCGACGTGGACGTCCTCGTGCTGACGCGCGAGTCGACGCTGCCGCTCACGCGCGTCGCGCCCGCCGACTACCCCGGCGTCGCGGCCGACCTGCGCCGGGTCGACGGCCTCGAGCAGCAGGAGATCCGCATCCGCCTGCGCGGGGCGCGGGGCGCGCGATGACCGGCCGCGCGGCGCACGACCTCCTTCGAACGCGCGCGGCTCGCTGGACCGCCGTCGCGCTGGCGGCCGGTCTCGGCGCGTCCCTCGGCGGCTGCTCGGGCTCGGGCGCGACGTCCGCGAGCGCCGACCGCCTCGTCGTGGCGCGGGCCGCCGAGCCCGTCAGCCTCGATCCCGCGCGCGCCACGGACATCGAGTCGCTCGAGGTCGCCGAGCAGGTCTACGGGCGCCTCGTGCGCTTCGCGCCGGGCCGCCTCGAGCCCGAGCCCGACCTGGCGACGACCTGGTCGGTGAGCGACGACGGCACCGTGTGGACGTTCGAGCTGCGGCCCGACGTCCTCTTCCACGACGGCACGCCCGTCGACGCAGCCGCCGTCGTCTTCTCCTTCGAGCGCCAGCTCCTCGCGGACCACCCCGCTCACGAGGCGGACTTCGCCTGGACGCGCTCGTTCCACAACATCCGCCGCGTCCGGGCCGTCACGCCGCTGCGCGTGCAGTTCGACATCGATCGCCCTTACGCGCCGTTCCTGGCCAACCTCGCGATGGGCCCGGCGGCAATCGTCTCGCCCACGGCCGTGCGCAAGCTCGGCAGCCGCTTCGGCCGCCACCCCGTGGGCGCGGGACCGTACCGGTTCGTCGAGTGGATCCCAGGCGATCGCATCACGCTCGAGCGCAACCCGACGTATTGGGACCGCGCGCCCAGCACGCGCTACCTCGTGCTGCTCGTCATGCCCGACTCGCGCCAGCGCCTGCAGGCGCTCGAGTCGGGCTCGGCCGACATCATCCAGCAGCTCGCGCCGGACGATCTGCCGCTCGTGCGCCTGCACCCCGACCTGCGCCTCGTCATGGCGCCGGCCGCGCTCGTCTCGTATTTGGCGCTCAACACTCAGCGGCGGCCGCTCGACGACCCGCGCATCCGTCGCGCCATCGCCACGGCCATCCGCCGCGACGCGCTCGTCAAGCTCGTCTACCAGGGCGTCGGAATTCCCGCGATCGGGCCCCTGCCGCCCAACGTCTGGGGCGCGCGCTCCGACGTCGTGACCTATCCCTACGATCCGGAGCGCGCGCGCAAGATGCTCGCGGAGGCGGGCTGGCGCGCCGATCGCGCGATGCCGCTCAAGCTCTACGCGCCCTCGGCGGCGACCCCCTACATGCCGGCGCCCGAGCGCGTGGCCGCCATCATCCAGACCTGCCTCGCCGACGTCGGCGTCCCCGTCGAGATCGTCCTCAACGAGCCGGTCGAGCACCAGCGCGCGCTCTGGGCGGGCGAGCACGATCTGGCGCTGCACGGGTGGTTCAACGACAACGGCGACCCTGACAACTTTCTCTACACGCTGCTCGACGCCGACAACACGACGGGCAGCCGGCCCTCGAACGTGGCCTTCTACAGCAACGCCTGGTTTCACGACGTCATCGGGGTCGCGCAGCGCACGACCGACCGTACCGAGCGCGAGCGCCTGTACTCGCAGGCGCAGGCCATCCTCGCGACCGACGTGCCGTGGGTGCCGCTCGCCCACTCGAACGTCATCTTCGCGACGCGGGCCAACGTGCGGGGCCTCGTGGTGCAGCCTTCGGCCATCGGCCTCTACCGCGGCGTGGAACGCGTGCCATGAGTGAGTCATCCGGATCGTCTGGATCGTCGGGATCGTCCGGCAAGCCGGACGAGATCTCCGGGGAGATCGCGGCGCCCGGGGGGCCCGGGCCGCGGTCGCGCTCGGGCTCGAGCGACGTGCACGCGTCGAGCCTCTTCCGGTTGTCGGGGATCTTCGATCGAAAGCGCCATATCGGCCCGGGAGCGTCTTTGTCGGCGGTCGCGCCCCTGCGCCGTCGCGGGCTGCGACGCCGCGTGACGGCGGCGCTCGTCGTGGCCGCGCTCGCGCCCGTGCTCGCCGTGTCGCTCGTGGCCGTGGCGCTCATCTTCTCGAGCGTCGAGCAGGGCATCGAGTTCGAGGCCGTGCGCGGCCTGCAGGTGGCGCGCGGCCTCCTGCTCCAGCACGTCCAGCGCATCGCCACGGGAGCTGCCGCCGTGGGCGAGGACGCGGCGTTGCTGCGCGCGCTCGGGCACCGGCCCGGCGACGTTCGGCGGCGCCTCGGCGAGCTCTCGTATGCGCAGCCGACGGCGCTGCTCGAGGTCACCGACGGGCTCGGCCGGATCCTCGCCCGTTGCGCGCAGGGCGCCTGCAACGAGCTGCTCGCGGGTCCGGGGCACGGCGACCTCGCTCCTGCGGACCGCTCCCCCGTCGTGCGTCGCGCGCTCTCGTACGAACGCACGGTGAGCATCGAGCCGGCCGGCGGCGCGCTCGTCGTGCGCGCCGCGCTGCCCCTCGTCGATCCGGCGCTGCGGCTGCTCGGGACCGTCGTCGTCACCGTGCCCATCGACGGCGCGGTCGTCGACCGCCTGCGCGCCGCCCTCGGCGCGGGCCGCGAGGTCGTCGTCTACCGGGGCCGCCAGCCGAACGCCTCGACCTTCATGGGCGCCACGGGGGCCCGCCTGACCGGCCCTCCCGTGCCCGCCGAGATCGTCGAGACGAAGTTCGAGGGCGGCTCGGCGCGCGTCGTGCCGCTCGAGGTCGACGCGCACGCCTATTCGGTGGCCTTCGGCCAGCTCCAGGACGTCAACGCGGAGCCGGTCGGCCTCCTCGGCGTCGCCGTCGACCGCGAGCCCGTCGCCGCCGCCCGCCGTCGCGCCACGACGGCGCTCGCGCTGGGCGTGCTCGTGGCGCTGCTCCTCGCGGGCGTCCTGTCCGGGCTTCTCGCGCGCCGCATGACGCGGCCGTTGCAGCGGCTGCACTCGGGCGCGCTGTCGGTCGCGCGCGGCGATCTCGACACGAAGATCGCCATCGACACCGACGACGAGATCGGCGACGTCGCCGAGGCCTTCCGGGTCATGACCCGCAGCCTCAAGGAGAACCAGGAGGGCCTCGCCGCGCGCGTGCGCGAGCTCGTCACCGTCCACCAGGTCGGTCGCGCCGTGAGCTCGGTCGTCGACCTCAACGACGTCCTGCGCTCCGTCGTGCGCGAGGCGCTCAACGTCTTGTCGGGCGGCACCGTCGCCATCGCGCTCCGAGTCGACGAGCCAGCATCCAAATCGGATTGGACCTTCGCGGTGCGCGCCGTGGCGGGCGCCGACATCGGTCACGCGCTCGCGGGCCTCGCGGGCGCCGTCGCTGAGCTCGGGCGCGCGCGCCGCTCACCGGCCGTCGAGGCCGATCCGCAGCTCATGCAGAGCGCGCGAGGCGCCGGCCTCACGGGCCCCGTCATCGCGGCGCCCCTCACGCTCAAGGACCGCATGGTGGGCGTCATCGTCGTGGGGCGGCCGGGCGAAGCGCCCTTCGAGGAGGCCGACCTGCGCCTGCTCGTGACCTTCGCCGACCAGACGGCGACGGCCATCGAGAACGCGCGGCTCTACACCGAGGTGCGCGCGTTCTCCGAGGTGCTCGAGCGCCGCGTGCGCGAGCGGACGGCCGAGCTCGAGAACGCCAAGCTCGAGCTCGAGCGCACGCTGCGCGAGCTCGGCACCGCCCAGGGCCAGCTCATCAACGCCGAGAAGATGGCCAGCCTCGGCATGCTCGTCGCCGGCATCGCGCACGAGATCAACTCGCCCGCCGCCGCCGTGCAGGGCCTCGTCGACGCCCTCCAGGACACGGTCAAGCGCCTCGGCCACTGTTCGTCGGACCTCTTCGTCGCTCAGCTGCCGTCCGGCGCGCTCCGCAAGTACTTCGAGCTCGTCGACGGCTTGCTGCCCGAGATGACGACGGCGGCGCTCTCGGCGACGCTCGAGTCGCGCCCGCGCGCCAAGCGGCTCAAGGTGATGCTCGCCGGGAATACCGACGCCGACGTCGCGGCCGCCATGCTCGCCGAGCTGGGCGACCTCGGCGAGCGCATCGCGCCCGAACTGCCCGGCATCGCGGGGGGCAGCAGCCTCGCGCCGCTCGCCGGCTACTTGCGCGAGATCGGCTTCCTCGCCCGCTCGGCGGGCACGATCCGGACCGCTATCGGGTCGATTCGGCGCATCGTCGGCGCCCTCAAGCGCTACTCACGTTTGGACGAAGCACCCCTCGAGCAGGTCGATCTGCACGCCGGGCTCGACGACACGCTCGTCATCCTTTCGCATCAGTTGAAGTACGGAGAAATAGGCATTATTGTGAAGCGCTCTTACGGAAAACTTCCGCCGATCACGGCGTATGTAGGTGAGCTGAACCAAGTGTGGACAAACCTGATCCACAACGCGGCTCAGGCGATGGGGAACCGGGGGGAGCTGGTGATAGAGACCAAGGTCGAGGACGGGGACGTACAAGTGTCGATCCAGGATTCGGGACCGGGCATTCCGGCGGACGTGTTGCCACACATCTTCGACCCGTTCTTCACGACGAAGGGCAAGGGCGAAGGCACGGGCTTGGGCCTGAGCATCTGCGCGCGCATCATCGAGAAGCACGGCGGAACCATGCACGTCGAAAGTGAGCCTGGGCGCACGCGCTTCACGATGCGCCTGCCCGTGGACGGCCCGCCCGCGAACGCGCAGCGCGGCTCTTCGGCGATGGACGCGACCGTTGGCGCCATGTTGTCGGCCCCGAGCGCGAGCTCGCAGCTCAACCCGGCGCCGGAAGCACCAGAACCGGAAGCACCGGATGACGCGCGGCCTCACAATCTCCCGCCGCCCGAGGGCTCGCCGTCGTGACCGCGTTGCGCGAGCACATCCTGTGCGTCGACGACGAGGAGGGCATCCTCGCGGCGCTGCGCCAGCAGCTCTCGGCACGCTTCGGCGCCGAGTGCGACATCGCCGTCGCGAAGAACGCGCGCGAGGCGCTCGAGCTCATCGACGATCTCCAGCACGACGGCGAGCAGCTCGCGGTCGTCATCGCCGACCAGATCATGCCGGGCATGAAGGGCGTCGAGCTGCTCGAGGAGGTCCACCGCCGCAGCCCCAAGACAGTGAAGATCTTGCTGACGGGCCAGGCCGGCCTCGACGCCGTCGTCTACGCCATCAACAAGGCGGGGCTCGACCAGTACATCCCCAAGCCGTGGGACGAGCCCGATCTGCGGCTCACGATCCAGAACTTCCTTTCGCGCTTTCGGCTCGAGCGCGAGCGCGTGGAGTTGCTCTCGGAGCTGCGCTCGAAGAACGCCGAGCTCGCGGACCTCAACTCGTCGCTCGAGGAGAAGGTCGCGGCGCGCACGCAGGAGCTCGAGACGCTGAACGCGCGCCTGTCGGAGCTCGCCATCACCGACGGCCTGACGGGCCTGCACAACCACCGGCACTTCCGCGAGCGGCTCTCGCTCGAGATGGAGCGCAGCAACCGCACGGGCCTGCCGCTCTCGGTCCTCATGATCGACGTCGATCACTTCAAGATCTACAACGACCACCACGGCCACCTCGCGGGCGACAACGCGCTCCGCGGTGTCTCGAAGATCCTGCAGCATGGGCGCCGCGCCAACGACATCGTCGCGCGCTACGGCGGCGAGGAGTTCGCCATCATCCTGCTCGACGTCGGCAAGCAGGCGGCGCGCGAGGTGGGCGAGCGCATCTGCGCCCAGGTCGCCGAGTTCCCGTTCGAGTTCGGCGGCGCGCAACCACTCGGCAAGCTCACGATCTCGCTGGGCGTGGCCTCGTTCCCCGACGACGGCTCCGAGCCGGCCCTGGTCCTCGCGGCCGCCGATCGCGCGCTCTTCGCCGCCAAGAGCGGCGGCCGCAACACGGTCCGCGTCGCGGGGCAGTAAACGCGCGCGATGAAGGTCGGCGTTCTCGGCGGCGGGGCGTGGGGGACCGTGCTGGCGTCGCTCGCGGCGGGGCGCGGCCACGACGTCGCGCTGTGGGAGCTCGATCCCGGCGACGCGAAGGTGCTCGCGACCACGCGCGCGAGCGCGCGCACCGTGCCGGGCTTCCACCTGCCCGCGGCCGTCGCCGTCACGGGCGATGTCGGCGCGGCCGTGCGCGGTCGCGAGCTCGTCGTCGTCGTCGTCCCCTCGGATGCCGTGCGCGCGGCCCTCGTTTCGGCGGGCACGTCGCTCGGCGCGGGCACGGTGGTCGTGTGCGCGTCGAAGGGGCTCGAGCCAGAGACGCGGCTCACAATGGCGGGCGTCATCGTGCAGGTCGCGCCCGCGGCCCGCGTGGCGCTGCTGTCAGGACCCTCGTTCGCGCAGGAGATCGCCGCGGGGCTGCCGGCGGCACTCGTCTCGGCCTCAACGGACGCGCGCGCCAACGAGGCCGTCGTCGCCGCGCTCGGTGGCGAGCGCTTCCGTATTTACACGTCCGACGACGTCACGGGCGTAGCCATCGGCGGCGCGCTCAAGAACGTGATCGCCATCGCCGCGGGCTGCTCGGACGGCCTCGGCTTCGGCCTGAACGCGCGCGCGGCGCTCATGACCCGCGGCCTCGCCGAGATGAGCCGGCTCGCCGTCAAGCTGGGCGCGCACCCGCTCACGCTGGCGGGCCTCGCCGGCTTCGGCGACCTCGTGCTCACCTGCACGGGCGAGCTGTCGCGCAACCGGCAGGTCGGCCTCGCCCTTGCGCGCGGCGAGACGGTCCCCGCGATCCTCGCGGCGCTGGCCCACGTCGCCGAGGGCATCGGCACGTCGCGCACGGCGCGAGCCCTCGCCGAGGACCTTGGCGTCGACCTCCCCATCACGCGCGCCGTCGCCTCCGTGCTCCACGACGGCCAGACGGCGCGAGACGCCGTCACGGCGCTGCTCGCGCGCGACCCGGGCGCGGAGCGGACCTGAGGGCACACGGCCTTCCCGCCGATGAGCTGACGTGCCCATGAATGAACGGCCGACCCATGACGTCCGACGGAAACAGAGGAGGCCCATCATGTCCATCCGGTCGTTCATGAAAGGTTCCATGTTGATTGTCGCTCTCCTGCTCGCTCCCTCGGCAGCCCGCGCTCAAGACGGCGCGCGGCTCGAGCGCCGCGGGGAGCGTAAGGAGATCCGCGGCGAGCGTCTGGAGCAGCGTGGGCAACACAAGGAGGACCGGGGCGCCCGGTTCGAGCAGCGAGGCGCGCGTCAGGAACGGCGCGCCGCGAAGCTCCAGGCCGAGGGTCGTCCCGACGCGGCCGCGCGCGTGAATGCGCGCGGCGAGCGAAACGTCCGGCGCGGTGAGGTCAAGCAGGAGCACGGCGAGCGGCTCGAGCGGCGCGGCGAGCGCAAGCAGATGAATGGCGAGCGCCAACAGGCCCACGGCAAGCGTCAGGAGCTCCTGGGCGAGACACGCTGAGCTTGAGAACCTCGTGGGCGGCAACGGCGCTACGCATGGCGGTCCCGCACGCTCCGACGCCCACGCAGTGCGTGATTGGTTTTTTCGGCGAATTCGACCACGCTATCCCTCAGGATGTCGAGCCGCGGACTTGCTCGTTTGGGGTTGTTTCTCTGCGCGGGTATTTTCGCGGACGCTTGCGGTCGAACCGGCCTCGACCTCGGCGGTCCGGAGGACGTGCCCGTGACGACCGGTGCCGCGGGCAACGCTACGGCGACGGGCGCCGCGGGCGCCGCGTCCGAGGGCGCAGCCGGCGCCTCAGCTGGGACTGGTGAGGCGGGCGCGCCGGGAACGACAGGTGCCGCGGGCGCCACCACGACGACGGGCACGGCCGGCGCGACGATGACCGGCGCAGCCGGCGCAATGACCGGTACCGCGGGAGCGGCGGCAATGACCGGCGCCGCCGGATCGACCGTCGCCCCTGGCCCGATGGGCATCCCGTGCGGGGCCCAGACGTGTGTCTCGGGCAAGCAGACCTGCTGCGCGCGGCTTCAGAACGGGGTTCCTTCGGCCACGTGCATCGCCGTTACCGATAGCTGCCAAGGGGGCGCGTCGTTCGCGTGCTCGAGCACGGCGGAGTGCGGTGGCGGGGCGGTCTGCTGCGTTTCTGCGCGGAGACTTGCGACGAGCTGTGAGCAACCCGTGGCCTGCCTCCTCTCGCCCGGCATCATACTCTGTAACTCCGACGCGGATTGCCCGGGCCTCGTCGGCAACTGCTGCGGACAAGGCAATCTGAAGATCTGCCGCGCTCGCGCCTGCGGTGGCCGCCCCGGCATGGGCGGCGGCGGCCCAGGCATGGGCGGCGGTCGTCCCGGCGGCTAATCCGGGCCGATCCGCGGGCAAGCTCTCCTCAGGCGCGGCGGCGGCAGAGGGCGACGGCGCCCGTCACGGCGAGAACGGCAAAACCTGCGACGATCGTGAGCTCGGTCAGCGCCGAGCCGGGCGGGACGAGGCCCGCGGGGACGGCGCCGCCGTGGAAGCCGCGCCGGGCGGCGGAGACGACGTAGGTCATCGGGTCGGCGGCCATGAGCGCGCCGAGGACTCGGCTGCCGGGCGAGGGCGGGAACATGGCGCCCGAGAGCATCCACAGCGGGATGAGCGCGACGCTCATGACGGCGTGATAGCCCTGCGTCGAGTCAATCCACCAGGCCATGGCGAAGCCGAGCGCCGTGAAGCCGATGCCCGCCAACACGAGGACGCCCGCGAGGAGAGGCCAGTTCATCTCGCCGAGCGAGAAGCCGGCGAGCGGCGCGAGCAAGAGGAGGGCGCCCGCCTGCAGCGACGCGATCGTGACGCCGCCCAGGGTCTTGCCGAGCACGAGCGCCGTGCGCGAGGCCGGGGCCGCGAGCACGGCCTGGAGGAAGCCGTGGTGGCGATCCTCGATCACGGAGATCGTCGAGAAGATCGCCGTGAAGAGCATCGTGAGCACTACGATGCCCGGATAGAAGTACTGCATGTAGCCGACGCCCCCGCCTTCCGCGCCTCCCCCGGGACGAAAGCTGCCGGACAGGCCCGCGCCGAGCACGAGCCACAGGATGAGCGGCTGGGCGAGCGACCCGACGACGCGGCTCGGCTGCCGGAAAAACCGCCGCAGATCCCGGCCCACGAGAGCGCCGACGATCGACGGGCCGAACCAGCGCGCGGCGGGAGCGCCGGGCGAGTCCTCGATTCGAGCGGCGGCGGCCACTACGCGAGCCCCCGGCCCGTGAGCTTGGCGAAGACGTCGGCGAGGGTGGGGCGGCTCGTCGCGACGCTCGCGAGGCGGCCGGGCGGGAAGAGCTCGACGACGCGCGGGACGAGCTCGTGGCCGCGCGGCGCCTCGAGCACGACGTCGCCGTCGAGCACGACGCCCGGCAGGCCGAGCCGCGCGCGGATCGTCTCGGCCAGCTCCTCGGGCCGCGCGCCGCGCACGCGCACGACGTCGCCCGCGACGCGCGCCCGCAGCTCGTCGGGCGTGCCCGTGGCCGTGACGCGGCCGCCGTCGAGCAGCGCGATGCGATCGCAGCGCTCGGCCTCCTCGGGCTGGTGGGTCGTGACGACGAGGCTCATGCCGCGGCTGGCCTTGCGCGCCGCGAGCTCGTCCCAGATGCGGCGGAGCGCGTCGGGATCGACGCCGCGCCCGGGCTCGTCGAGCAGCAGCACGTCGGGATCGTGCAGGAGCACGCGCGCGATCTCGATGCGCCGGCGCATGCCGCCCGAGTACTTCGCCGTCGCCTCGTCGGCGCGCTCGCCCAGCTCCATCACGCGCAGCGCGTCCTCGATGCGCGGCGCCGCGAGGCCGCGCGACAGGCCGTAGAGCGCGGCGCCGAGGCGCAGGTTCTCGCGGCCCGTGAGCTTGAGATCGAGGCTCGGCTCCTGAAAGACGACGCCGAGCCGCGCGCGGTACGCTGGCTCGGCGGGCGAGACCGCGCGGCCGTCGAGCGCGAAGGTCCCCGCGTCGGGCGGCAGGAGCCCCGAGAGCAGCCGGAACGCAGTCGTCTTGCCGGCGCCGTTCGGGCCAAGCAGCCCGAAGACCTCTGCCGGCCCGACCTCGAAGCTGACGTCGTCGAGGGCCAGGCGCGCGCCGAAGCGCCGCGTGAGG
>DATKFB010000628.1:0-2918 GCA_035544435.1 Polyangia bacterium | reverse complement strand
CGCTGGCGTCGCCGTGCACGGCGCGGAAGACTTGCGTGCGGAGGTCCTTGGCGACGGTGTAGCGCTCGAGGAGGGCGGGGATCTTCGCGAAGATCCGGTCGTTCTTCGATACGCCGCCGCCGAGGACGATGGCGCGCGGGTCGAGGAGATTGATGACGCCCGCGAGCGCGCGCGCCAGGCGATCCTCGTAGATGTCGAACGCCTTGGCGGCCAGCGCGTCGCCGGCGGCTGCGCGCGTCCCGACGTCAGGGGCCCCGAGCTCGCTGCCCGTGACCTCGCGGTAGGCACCCGCGAGGCCGCGTCCCGAGGTGAAGGACTCGATGCACCCGGCGTTTCCGCAGAAACAAGCGTAGGGGGAGACCTCGCCCGCCCGAAGGAACGGCAAAGTGACGTGGCTCCATTCAGCCGCCGCGCCGTTCGCGCCCGAGTGCACGTGCCCGTCGATGGCGATGCCACCGCCCACGCCCGTGCCGAGCGTGGCGCCGAACACGACGTCCGGACGCGGGCCACCCGGGACCGGCTTGGCGGCGCCGTCGACGGCCTCCGAGAGCACGAAGCAGGAGGCGTCGTTGTCGAGCCGCACGGGGCGCCCCAGAGCTTTCGCCAGGTCGCGATCGAGCGCCCGATCATTCAGGTAGAGGAGGTTCGAGTTTCGGA
This sequence comes from Polyangia bacterium, assembly GCA_035544435.1. Classification (GTDB taxonomy): domain Bacteria; phylum Myxococcota_A; class Polyangia; order Fen-1088; family Fen-1088; genus DASZFV01. Next base: position 2,261 of record DATKFB010000628.1, on the reverse strand, counting down.
TGAGCCCGCGGCCCGGTTGAAGAAATCCCGGCGTTCCGACGCCCACGGTGCCCGACGCGCCGGCTCCGGCCTCGAGGCGCACCACGAGCTCCCGCATCGCCACGAGGAACTCCTCGTAAGCCGCGGGCGTTGCGACGCGGTGCCGCGCCCGCTCTTCCCCGCCGTCCGCGAGCGCCACGCCTTCGATCTTGGTACCGCCGACATCTAAGCCGATCCGCATCGGCGGACTATACAGTGCCTCCGGGGCGCTGGGCCTCCTTGCGCACCCCGGGATCGCGAGGTCAGAATGGGGTCTTCGCGTGCCCCCTCGATTTTCATGTCTCGGCGCGCTGCTCGTCTCGTGGAGCGTCGGCGCGTCAATCGCGCTCGTGGCTCGTCCGGTTGCGGCGGCGGGGTGCGGAGAGCTCGCCTACTCGTTCCAGCCCGATTGTTACCACCCAAACGGCGGCGCCGCTTGCGGGCAGACGCTCGAGCACCTCGACTTCGGGCCGCAGATCGCCGTATGGCTCGAGACAGCCGATCACGCGCTCGTCGATACGATCATGGTGACGAGCCTGACGGCGACGCGGGGGATCGGCAACCGCCCTGGCGTGTGGAGCTTTCGCTCGGGCCCGAAGTTCCCCTACGGCAAGCGCTGGATGTCGCTGCCCCTATGGGCCTACGCGCGCGGCCAGCTCTCCGACGCCGTGTTCATGGTGGACGACCTCGAGACCTGGATGGGGTTTCACGAGGCGAGCTCGTCGCGAGAGACGTACTTCTGCCGGCCGGTCAATCCGTCGGAGATAAACCTGGCCGTCGACGTCGTGACCTGTCCCTCGCAGAACTTCAACAGCGTGAAGGGCAAGCTCGAGTCGACGACCAAGTCGTACTACCCGCCGCGCAACGACCTCACCATGTTCACCAACAACGACTGCGACATGCTCGGCGGCGTGCTCCCCGGCTGTCACGTGAGCGCCATGGCTTATGGGGTGCTCAACGATCTCGACGCCGTGGCGGCCGCGACGCCGCCTTACGGTCAGCCGTACGAGCGCACGTGGCACATCCCTCCGACGCTGCCGGCGGGCGACTACGCGGTCGTCGTCGAGGTGAACAAGGAGTTCGACACCAACCCCTCTCACAAGTACCCGGCTTATCAAGACCCGAACCTGCCCTCCTACGGCGTCGACGGGAACTTCGGCCAGCCGTCCGTGCTCTATCGCGTCCCCGTCCGTTTGGACTCGGCGCCCATGGCCACGGCGACCTCGCAGATCATCGGCTACAGCAAGTGGACAGGAGACGCTCCCCTCGATGGCACGCTCTTGCCGCGTGACTCGACGATCTCGACGACCGTGCCAGGCTCCGGGGAGATGCGGCTCCTCGCCTTCGACGGACCGGGCGGCACGGGGCGGGTGCACGTCGCGGTTCAACGCTGTCCTTCCGGCGGGTGCACCGGCCCGGGCTGCGCCGACGGCTCGTCCAACGACGACTCGGGGCTAGACGCGTCCGCGCCGGACGGTTCGACAGAGACGCCGCCCGAAGTCTGCGATCCTCTCCCGCCGCTCCCGGGAATGGTCTCGTCGCTCGTGCTCGTCGCGACCGACGCGACCTCCGCTTCGTTCTCGTTCCGCCAGGCGAGCGCGAGCGGACAGGCCGTCGCGAGCTACGACATCCACTACCGCATCGGTTCGTTCGCGGACGACGCCGATTTCCTCTCCGCCGATCCGGGCCCGAACGTCAGTCCCGCCGCGCCCGATGAGCCCGCCGTCTTGAAGGTCGACAACCTGAAGCCTGCGACGACCTACGTCCTCGGCATCCGCTCGGTCGACCACTGCCTCCAGCACTCGAAGATCGCCGTCGTGTCGTTTGAGACGACGGCGCAAAAGTTCACGCAGCTCTCCGGCTGCTTCGTCGCGACGGCGGCCTACGGCTCGGCGCTCGAGTCGCGCGTCGCGGCGCTGCGCCACGCGCGCGATCGCCTGCGTCCAGTGAGCCCCCTATTCGCGGCGGCGACGGACCTCTACTACCGGTCGGGGCCCGCCGCCGCGACGGTCGTCGGACAAAGCGGGGTCGCGCGAGGCCTGGCCCGGCGCGTCATCGCGCCCTTCGCGAGTCTCGCAGAGGCCCTCGATGCCGTCGCGCCGCCCGTGCGCGCGAGTCGATGACCGCGCGAGGTAACTCGGCGTTGACGAAGTAACTCGGCGTTGACATTGGAGTGACGCTCCCTATAATCCAGCCCCTCCGACGCCGGGGTGTGCCCTGGTAGGCCTAAATGTTTACGTGGG
>DATKFB010000627.1:0-12162 GCA_035544435.1 Polyangia bacterium | reverse complement strand
GCGCTCCTGCGCGGCGAGGGCATCCTCGCGGGCTCGTCGTCGGGGACGCTCGTCGCGGCGGCGCTGCGCCACTGTCGCGCGCAGACCAAGCCTCGGCGCGTCGTGACGCTCGTGTGCGACAGCGGCAACAAATACCTCTCGAAGATGTTCAACGACTACTGGATGCGCGACCAGGGCCTGCTGCCCGGCCCCACGCGCGGCGATCTGCGCGACCTCATCTCGCGCTCGGCCGAGGGCGCGATCGTGGCCGTGGCGCCCACCGACACGCTCACGATGGCCTACGCGCGCATGAAGCTCTACGACGTTTCGCAGCTGCCCGTGCTCGACCACGCGGCGCCCGCCGAGCGCCACATCGCCGGCATCCTCGACGAGTCCGACCTGCTGCTCGCCGTGAGCCAGGACCCCGCGGCCTTCCGCCGGCCGGTGCGCGACTTCATGACGAGCCGCCTCGAGACGGTGGCGCCGACCACTCCGTTGCCCGAGATTCTGCCCATCTTCGAGAAGGGCATGGTGGCGCTCGTCGTCGAGGACGGTCGTTTTTTGGGTCTCATCACGCGGATCGATGTGCTCAACTACCTCCGCCGCCGCGCCCCTTGAGAGGCGGCGAACCCTCACCCGTCGAGCCCGACCCCCATGAGCGAACGACAAAAGAAGCAGCCCCCCGGCAAGACGGCCGCGACGCTGGCCGTGCACGGCGGCGAAGACCGCACGCGCCCTGGACACGCGCTCACCGAGCCCATCGTTCAGACAGCGACTTATTCGTTCCCCGATACGCGCGCCCTCACGGACTACATGGAGGGCAAGGTCACGCGCGAGGAGTACGGGCGCTACGGCAACCCGACGGTGCGGGCAGCCGAGCAGAAGCTCGCGGCGCTCGAGGGCACGCAGGACGCCGTGGCCTTCGGTAGCGGCATGGCGGCCATGACGACGGCCATCCTCGCCCTCACGCGCGCGGGCGCGCACGTCGTCCTCTTCAACGACTGCTACCGACGCACGCGGCAGTTCGTCAGCAAGGTGCTGGAGCGCTTCGGCGTCGCCTCGACGCTCGTGCCGCCCGGAGACCTCGACGCGCTCGCGGCGGCGTTGCGTCCTGAGACCCGCCTCGTCGTGAGCGAGGCTCCGACGAACCCCTACCAGAATGTCGTCGACCTGCGCCGCCTCGCGAAGCTGTGCGGCGAGCGCGGCATCAAGACGCTCATCGATGCGACCTTCGCGACGCCCGTAAACATGAGGGCCGCTGCCCACGGCATCGACCTCGTCGCCCACAGCGGTACGAAGTACCTCTCGGGCCACAACGACGTCCTCGCGGGCTTCGTCGCGGGGTCGGCCCCGCTCGTCTCGCTCCTGCGCGAGCTGCGCGACGTCACGGGGGCAATCCTCGATCCGCACGCCGCCTACCTGGTCCTGCGCGGCATGAAGACGCTGGCCGTCCGCGTCGCGCAGCAGAACCGCAGCGCGCTCGCGCTCGCGACGGCGCTCGAGGCGCACCCGCGCGTGAGGCGCGTCTGGTACCCGGGCCTGCCATCGCATCCGAACCACGGCGTCGCGCGCGAGCTTATGACGGGCTTCGGCGGCCTCGTGACGTTCGCCGTCAAGGGCAGCCTCGACGACGTCTCGCGCTTCGTCGACGCGTGCCGCATTCCCCGCATCGCGCCCAGCCTGGGCGGCGTCGAGTCGCTCATCGAGCAGCCCGCCCTCATGAGCTACTTCGAGCTTTCGACGGAGCAGCGCGAGGCGGTCGGCATCTCGGACGATCTCGTGCGCTACGCCGTGGGCCTCGAGGACACCGACGAGCTCGTCGCGGACGCGCTCGCGGCGCTCGAGCGCTCGGCGCCCTGAAGCCCCTCAATGCGAATCGGCCGCGTCACGAGATGCGGCCGATTCAAGGGAACCAAGAGCGGAAGACCCCACGGACCTGGTTACGGATTGGCACCGCCCATGATCCAGTCGCGGATTTTGTTCTTCTCGATCGTCGTCGGGGCGGTGCCCATCTTCGGCATGGAAGCGCCGCAGGTATTGGTCGTCAAGCTGGCTGCGGTCGCCGTCAACTTGATATAGAACATGCTCGTCGTGGGGTTTCCGGGGACGACGCGCTTCTTGCTGGCGTCGAGGAGCTTGCAGGCCGTGGTCGTGGCCGAACCGTTTGTCACGAGGCTAGCGAAGCCCATACCCATCATCAGTTGGAGATTCCCGTCCGGGCCCGCTTTCAGGTGACATGGACCGCACTTCGTGGTCACGATCGGTTCGATGTCCTTCGCGAAGCTGAGGACCGCGCCCGCGTCCGCTCCGGCGTCAACGCTCGTGCCTGCGGCGCCAGTCATGCCAACACTACCAGCCGCGCCATCGGCACTGCCAGCCGCGCCAGCGGCGCCCGCCATACTGCCGGCGGTGCCCGTAGTCCCGGCCAGACCCGCCGCGCTGCCGGCGGCGCCCGTCATGCCCGCCGCACCCGTGGTGCTCCCGGCCACGCCCGTCCCGTTGTTTCCGGCGACACCTGTCTGAACGGGGGTCAAGCTGGGACCAATCGGTTCGGAGTCAGTGCAGCTCATGGCCGCGCCGAGCCCCAGCGTGAGTGAGAAGAGAGCCAGGGTGATGCGGTCACGGTGCATGGGGACCTCCTTTGAACACGTGGCCAACGCGCAGGTGCGGCGCCGCTCCATAGTCAGTCGTGGGAAGGGCGGAAAACCGCTCACATAAACTTCAAAAAACGACATCTCCCCACCGATGGCACGATGCATTCCGTAATGATACCAAATAGTTGATAGCGCTCTTGGCAGCGACTCTTCCCAGTAGGTCCATTTAGAAATGTCGCAAGGGGTCGGGGGACGGGCCCGCCTGGCGGTCGCGCGGCCGAAGCTGCTACGGTGGGGCGTGGTAACGGTCCCCAAGCGCGCCCTCTGCGGCAGATGCGCGCGCCCGCCAGTCGTCTGCGTCTGCGCCCACGTCACGCCGCTCCGAACGCGCACGCGCGTGCTCATCCTGCAGCATCCGCGCGAGCGCCACGTCCCGATCAACACGGCGCGCCTGGCCCGCCTGAGCCTGCCCGACGCGATCCTGCGGCGCGCCGTCGACTTCGACACCGACCCCGTGGTGAATGACGCCCTCTCGGGCCGGGACGGCTGGCCGCCGCCCTACCTGCTGTTCCCCGGACCGAACGCCCTCGACCTGGCCAGAGCTTGCCCGCCGGGTCCCATCACGCTCGTCGTGCTCGACGGGACCTGGTGGCAAGCGGGGAAGCTCCTGCGGCGCAACCCACGCCTCGCGGCGTTGCCGCAGCTCCGCCTCGCGCCCGCGGCGCCGAGCCGCTACCGCATCCGCCGCGAGCCGCACGAGCATTGCGTCGCCACGATCGAAGCGATCGCGCTGGCGCTAAGAGCGCTCGAAGGGGAGGGCGACCTCGAGGCGGACGAGGCGCGCTTCGCGGCGTTGCTCGCGCCGTTCGACGCCATGGTCGAGCACCAGCTCGCGTTCCGCACGCGGGTCCAGGACGGACGACACCGGCGGGCCGCGCTCGCGCGCGGCCGGCGGCCGGCGCGTCCGCCGCGCATTCCCGGGCTCGAGACCTTGCGCGCCGCGGGCCCGCGTCTCGTCGTCGTGCACGGAGAGGCGAACGCCTGGCCCGTGCGCGTGCCCGGACATCCGCCGCCCGAGATCGTCCAGTGGCTCGCGTGGCGACCGGCGACGGGCGAGACGTTCTCGGCGATCATCGCGCCGCGCGCGCCGCTGGCGCCGTCGGCGTCGCTCCAGCTTCGCATCGACACGGCGACGCTGACCTCCGGCGAAGCGTGGGGGGCCTTTCGCGCGCGCTGGGAGGCCTTCGTGCGGGACGACGACGTTCTCTGCGGGTGGGGGCACTTTCCGACCGGCACGCTCGCGCGCGAGGAGATCCGCGTTCCTACAGCGCGCCTCGACGCGCGCCGGGCGGCGAACGCGTGGCTCGGCGCCCGCATCGGGACGGCCGAGGCGTGCGCTCGGCGCCTCGAGGAGGCCGGGCGCCTCGACGCGCCCGCGCCGGCGACGTCCGCGGGCCGTGGCGGCGTCCGCATGGACGCGCTCCGGCGCATCGTCGGGGCGTTGCTGCAGCTCCCGGCCGCGCTGCCGGGTCAGCCCGGCGTATCGCCGTAGCGCAGGCGCTCGAGGTCCTCGCCGAGCTCCAGCTCCTCGATGACGGTCACGACCATGTCGTCGTAGCTCTCGGCGGGCAGCCCCAGGGCCGCGCCGACGCGCCGCAGTTGTTCGTCCTCCGAGAACTCGATCTCGCCGTCGGCGGCGTGGACGGCGGCGCAGAGCTCGAGGAGACGTCGCTTGAGGGCGGGCGGATCGTTCGCGAAGGCGGCGGTCGTGACCGCCAGATCGAAGCGCTCGGGCGAGAACTCCTCGATGCGGAAGTCGAGGTCCATGGGCAGCGACGCCGCCTCGAGGATCTCGCGCAGCAGGCGCTTGACCGCGGCCTTCTCCTCTCCTTCGAGGGCGTCGTCCGCGTGAGCGGCGTCCATCAGCAGATCGGCGACGAGCGGCAGACGGTCTTTCATGGTCGTCCTCGGCGAGAAGTAAGCCCCAGTCGTACCACGAACGGCGTGGCACGGGGCGTGGCGGAGGACGGGCCGGAGCGGCCGTGTTGCGTTTGCGCCGACCGGCTTTTAGAAGAAGGGAATGGCTCGCCGAGGTCGACGTGTCGCGTGGATCGCGGCCGCGGGCGCGTGCGCCGCCGCGGCGTCGGTCGCCGCGTCGGCGCGGGCCAACGAGACGCCGCGCTTCCAGCCGGCCGACTACCACGACGGCCACGCGCGGCCGCGGGCGCTCGCGTTCAACGCCGATGACGGTCTGCTCTTCGTGGCCCTGTCGACGGCGGATGCGCTGGCGATCGTCGATCCAGCCGGCGACGCTCCGCGCGTCGTCGCCCGGGTCAGCGCCTGCCGCTTCCCCGACGCCGTGGCTCCTCTGCCCGGGGGAGGCGCGCTCGTCGCGTGCCGCTTCGACCCGGCCTTGCGCAAGGTCGCGCGCGATCGCGCGGGGCGCTGGCGGGTCGCGCTCGTGGCCGCGGGTGCCACGAGCGGCGCGCGCGGCCTGGCTCTCTCTCCCGACGGGACGCTCGCCTACGTGGCGTCTCCGTCGGCGGGTGGCGTCGAGGTCGTCTCGCTCGCTGGCGCGGGCGTCGTGCAGACGATGCCCACGGGGCTATCGCCGCGCGCGATGCGCGTCGTGCCCGCGGACGCCGGGTCGGGGGGGCGCGGCGCGCTCCTGCTCGTGAGCAGCTTCATCGATCGGCGCGTGACCGTGCACCCGATCGCGGGCGACGGGCGCCTCGCGCCCGCGGTCCAGACCATCGCCACCGAGGCGCCTGTCCTCGACCTGATCGTTGCGGGTCCTTCGCGCGACCTGCTCTTGCTCACGCACGAGGACCGCACTCTGTCGCGCGCGCACGGCTCCGTCGAGGGCCTCGACAGCGGCGTGCTCCGCCTGGCGGCGCTGGCCGCTGGTCGAGGGGGGGTGGTCTTCGATGACGCGGGGCCGGGGCGGCGCGCGTTCACGAACTTGAGCGAACGCGCGCCGGAGCCCGTCGTCGAGCTCGCCGCCGTGGCCAGCGACGCCCGGACGGGCACGCTCGCCCTCGTGGGCGCGGGCACCGACGACGTCCTCCTCGTACCGCTCGCGACGCGCGACTTGCGTGCCGGGCAGGCGCTCGGCGTCGGGAGCGCGCCCGCCGCGGTCGCGGCGCTTCCCGGGGGCCGATGGGTTACCGCCGATCGCCTCGGCGACACGCTGACGTTCATCGAAACACCCGCCTCGGGCCCGCGCGTGCTCGCGACCTTGCCCGTGGGGACGCGCGCGCGCGCGACGCCCGCCGAGCTCGGAGAGCTGCTCTTCTACAGCCGCGCGCTCACGCCGCGCAACGTGGCCGACGGGCCGTTGTCGCTGTACACGTGCGCGGCCTGCCACGACGACGGGCACGTCGACGGCCGCCGCCATCCTTCGAAGCGGAATCGGTTCTTCTCGATGACCAAGACGTGCCGCGGCCTCGGCACGACGGCGCCCTACCTGAGCTTGGGCGAGCCCGCGACGATCGAGGCCTTCGCGGACAACATCGTCGCGACCCACGCCCAAGGCGCCGATCGCGCGCCGGACGACTTCGATCGTTACGCCGTGACCCTCCGCGTGCGCGGGGCGAGCGCCTCGCGGCAGGTCACGCTCTCGCCGGACGAGGTCCGCGCGGCGCTTGCGGCGTACATGGCGCGCATCTCGCCCGAGCCGTCGCCGTTCGTCGCGCCGGGGCGCCGCGCGCTCACGGCGGAGGAGCGACGGGGCCTCACCTTGTTCCGCGACGGCTGCGCCGGCTGCCACGAGCTCGTGGGCGACGCGACGCGCGGGAACGTCGTGCCGGCCCGCGCGCTCGAGCGGCGCCTGCTCGCCGGCCAGGTCGCGCTCACGAGCACGCGCCTCTACGACGTCGGCACGCCCGTGCTCGGCAAGTCTGGTAACAACCCGCCATCGCTGCGCGGCGCGTGGGAGGCGGCGCCGTACTTCAGCGACGGCAGCGCCCGCACGCTGGAAGAGGTCCTTCGGCGCACGGACCCGTCTGCAGAGAAGGTGCACGCGCCGGCCAACGCCGAGCGGCCCCCCGCCTGGTCGGCGGGGGCGCGCGCGGCGCTGCTGGCCTTCCTTCGTGCGCTGTGAGCCTACCAGCCGCCCTTTTCGGCCTTCTTCTCGTCTTTCTTCCCTTCGGCTTTCTTGTCGTCCTTCTTTTCCTTCCCCTTGGCGGCCTTCTCGGTCTTGTCCTTCGGGGCCTCGTCGCCCGCAAGCACGGGGCGGGAGACCAGAAACGCGGCGGCCAGCATCATCGCGAAGATCGTCTTCATGGTGGGCTCCTCGGTGAGAATGAAGCCTCTTTGTAGACCGAAAGGGGGGCTGGGCTCAATCGGCCCAGGGATCGACCCAAGTCTTCGGCTTCGCGGGCCAAGTCTTCGGCTTCGCCGGCGAAATCTTCGCGGGCGAGCCTTTGGCCAGTTCCTTAGCGTGCCGCGCGATCGGTCTTTCGCGCACGCTCGTCGTGACCGGCGCGGGCGCGACTGACAGCGGCGGGTTGGGCGCAGTCGTTGCCGGCGGAGCAATCGCAGCCGGCGCGGGTGGCAATGACGCGGCCGCCGGGGCCGGGGTCGCGGCGAGCGTGAGCGGCGCGTGCGGCGCGAGCAGGTGCCGCAGCGCCGTGCCGACGACGATCCCGCACAGCAGAACGAGGCCGCCCAGCGTCGCCAAAAGCGCCGGCGACAGCGCCACGGCGGGCACGTGGAGGCGTGCCGAGCCGGTGGGCGCCGCGAGGACTGGCACGTTCGTCTGCGAGCTGAACAGCGGGCGCAGATCATGCGCATGCGCGTCCTGGTCGTCGCGCTCCCCGAGCGGCGTCCTGTGCAGGGGCGCCGTCACGGCGCCCAGCATCGGTTGGACGATGCCTGTCGCGCGCTCCGGGTCGAGCGGGACGGCCCCCATACGAAATGATCCGCGTCCCAGGTAGACGACGCTGCTGATCGATCCGTCTTGCCTTGCTTCTCTTGCGGCTTGCAAGTCAGCCTGTCGCCGCCGCCTCCTCCTCCTCACATCCCCCATCTGTTCACCCGTCACGTGGTCTCCTTTCGAGTCGTTCGCCGAGGTCACTCGTATTGGCATTTGCCTTCTGCTGGCCGCTCGGGAATACCTCGTGCGCGGTCAACTTGGTGTATCGTGTGGGCATCTTCTGCGTAAAATCCGCGAGCGCAAGTTCCCGTCACATTTCGGGATCTAGCCGGATGCCAGGAATTTGGAAGTCCGCGCCGCCATGTTGCGTTAGACGACCGCGCGCCGCGCTACACGCCACCGTGACGGAAATGCCAAAAAAGTAACAACAGGTGCGCAAACAGTTGTGCAGATCAGGCTCGCCGGGCGACGCGGAGGCTGAGGAATCGCGGTCGCCGTTCTGGCGCGCGGCGTGCATCTCCTCTGGCTTGGTAAAATGAAGGGAGATCGTGACCCCATGGCTCGCCCCCAGCAAAGCAGCACGTTTGTCGTTCCCGAATCGATCCCGAGCCCTCTATCTTTGAAAGACAGGCGCGACGCGAAGCCCTTCGTGGTCGTGCCCGCCTCGATGGTCATGGCGGACGACAAGCTGGAGCCGCACTGGCTCCCCGCCATCGAAGCAGCGACGGACTAATTCGCTTCGAGGAGTTGTACGAAGGCGGGCTCGTCGAGGGTCGCGACGCCGAGCTTGGTGGCCTTGTCGAGCTTCGAGCCGGGGCTGTCGCCGACGACGAGGTAGCTCGTCGCGCCCGAGAGGCTGTTCGTCACCTTGCCGCCCAGGGCCTCGATGCGCTCCTTCGCGACCTCGCGTGACATCGCGGCGAGCGTTCCAGTGATCACGAAGGTCTGGCCCATGAGGCGTCCCCCGCGCTTCTGTCGCGCCTCCTCGAGGCGCACGCCGGCTCGCCGCAGCTTCTCGAGCAGCGCGCGCGTCTCGTCGCGGTCGAAGAACTCGCGCGCGGCGCCGGCGATGACCGTGCCGACACCGTCGGCGGCGGCCAGTTCCTCAGCGGACGCGGCGGCGACCCGATCGATCGAGCCGAAGGCGTCGGCGAGCGCGCGCGCCGCCGACGCCCCGACGTGGCGGATACCGAAGCCGTAGAGCAGCCGGTCGATGGGGCGCTCGCGCGCCGCCGCGATCGCCGCGAGTAGGTTCGCGATCGATTTGTCCTTGAAGCCCGGGAGCTGGCCGATTTTTTCGGCGTCCAGGAAGAAGATGTCGCCCGGGTCGTCGACGAGCCGGCGCTCGAGCAGCTCGGCCGCGGTGCGCTCGCCGAGGTGCTCGATGTCCATGGCGCCGCGCGAGGCGAAGTGGACGATGCGCCCGAGGAGCTGGGCCGGGCAGAGCTTGTTGGGGCAGCGGGCCACGGCCTCGCCTTCGGGCCGCACGATCTCGGTGTCACACTGCGGGCAACGCGTCGGCATGACGAACGCGCGCTCCTGGCCCGTGCGCAGGCTGGGGATGGGCGCGACGACCTCGGGGATGACCTCGCCCGCGCGGCGCACGACGACTGTGTCTCCGATGAGCACGCCCTTGCGCACGACCTCGTCGGCGTTGTGCAGCGTCGCCATCGAGATCGTGACGCCGCCGACGCGCACGGGCTCGAGGACGGCGAATGGCGTGACGGCCCCCGTGCGGCCCACGGACACGAGGATGTCGTTGAGCTTCGTCGTCTGTTCCTCGGCCGGAAACTTGTAGGCGATGGCCCAGCGCGGGAACTTCGAGGTCGCGCCGAGCTCGTTCTGGTCGGCCGCGCGGTCGACCTTGACGACGGCGCCGTCGATCTCGTGCTCGAGGGCGTGGCGGCGCGACTCCATCTCGGCGACGTAGGCGCGCACGTCATCGAGCGTCGCGCACGCGCGCGACTCGGGGTGCGTGCGCAGGCCGTACTCGCGCAGCATCGCGAGCGTCTCGGAGTAGGACGCGGGGAGCTTGCCGTCGATTCGGACCAGCCCGTGGAAGAAGATGTTGATGGGGCGCGAAGCCGTGATCTTAGGGTCCTTCTGGCGCAACATTCCGGCCGTCGTGTTGCGCGGGTTCGCGAACAGAGGCTTGCCCGCGGCCCCGAGCTCTTCGTTGATGCGCTCGAAGTCGACCTTGCGCAGGAAGACCTCGCCGCGCACCTCGAGCCAATCGGGCGGCGACGTCGTGCGTAGGCGCGCGGGGACGGCGCGGATCGTGCGCACGTTGGGCGTGACGTCCTCGCCGACGTCGCCGTCGCCGCGCGTCGCGCCGCGCGTCAGCACGCCGCGCTCGTAGGTCACGGCGATCGAGACGCCGTCGATCTTGGGCTCGCAGACGAAGGAGGCGTCGCGGCCGAGGCCCTTGCGCACGCGCTCGGCCCAGGCGGCGAGCTCCTCGTCGTCGAAGGCGTTGTCGAGAGACAGGAGTCGCGCGGAGTGCCGCGCGGGCGCGAACAGCGCCGAGGGCGCGCCTCCCACGCGCTGCGTGGGAGAGTCAGATGTGAGGAGGGTGGGGTGGCGGCGCTCGAGGTCGGCGAGCTCGCGCAGGAGGAGATCGAACTGCCCGTCGGTGATCTCGGGCGCGTCGAGGACGTAGTAGCGGTAGCTGTGATGCTCGATCTGGGCGCGCAGCTCGTCGACGCGCGCGCGCGCGGCGGCGAGCTCGTCGTCGTCGGGGTCGTGCATCCCTCTTCGTCTATCACGCCGCGGCCCGCGCGACAGCGTTGGAGCGCTCAGCGCGCGAGGTGCGGCAGGAGCGCCAGCGTCGCGGTCGCGAGCGCGAGGGCGACGGGCAACGCGAGCCACGAGAGCGCGTGGACGTGGGCGCTGACGCGTCCCGCGCCGGCGGAGACCCGCTCGGTCAGGTCACCCGGGGCCGCGCCGGTCGCGATCGCGAAGACGCGCGCGCCCGCGTCCGTGAAGCGCCTCGAGATCTCCGCCGTGCCGCGCGAGCGGCGCCGGCGCGGCGGCGCCGCGCTGGAAGCATTGGCGGCGAGCTGGTGCGCCAGGGTGCCCGACAGCACGACCGAGGGCAGCGGGTGCCTGTAGGGTCGCGGGAGGCCCGAGGGCGGCGCGCGCTCGTCGGCCTCGGCGTCGTCGGCGTGGGGAGCGCGCAGCTCGCCGGTCGTGCGTGACGAACCGAGGTCGACGTCGAGCGCGAGACGGGGCACGCCGTCGCGCGGCCCCGGATCGACGGCGATGCGCCGGATGACGCCGCGCCTGTTCAAGGTGCCGCGCGGCTTGGGCGCGCCGCGCGCCGGCTCGTCGTCGTGGCCGTCGAGGACGAGGCCCACGTCGGCGTCCAGGCGCAGAAACGGCGGCAGGGCCGTGCTCACCCGCATCGTGCGCTCGCCGAGGACGGCCTCGCAGCGCAGATCGTGATCGAGGCCGCCTACGCGCAGCTTGATGGGCTGCGCCTCGGGGCGCCGGCTCGCGACGAGCCGCTCGATGACGAGCCTGTCCGCCTCGCGCAGGTTCATGAACGCGACGGCGATGCCGACGGCGCGCGGGAGCGCCACGAGCCGCACGACGCGGCCGCGCAACCGGCGCGGCCCGCCCGGCAGGAGCACCGTGCAGACGAGCTCCGTGCCGATCTCGCAGAGCTCGCCGCACGTGACGTACATGCCCGCGGGGCCGAGATCGACGGAGCGGCCGAAAAGGCGGCCCGCGCCGTCGACGCGGGCGAGGCACACGGCCTCGTCATACGGGATCCGAGGAGAGACACGACGGGCGTGCTTCATGGCGCCGACCTCCCGCGACGATTGTCCCACGTCGCGCTCGCGGCGGCGCGCCTCGCGACGCGGCGGACGTCATTTTCGGGGGATTTCGCCCGACATGTCGGGCTGGGTCTCCTGTACCATGACCCTGCCATGGCTGACGCCCCAGACGAGACGACGCACAATGCAGCGCCCACGCTGGAGAAGCCGAAGGCGGCTCCGCAGGGCGCGAGCGCTTATCTGGTCGTGATCGCGGGGCCGAGCTTCGGGGAGATGTACAAGCTCAAGGGCGACAAGGTCGTGCTCGGTCGCGGGAACACGACGGACGTCCGCATCGTCGACGACGGCGTCTCTCGCGAGCACGCGGCCGTCCAGCGCGAGGGCGGCAAGATCGTGCTCGTCGACCTCGGGTCGACGAACGGGACGTTCTGCAACGGCGTGCGCGTGCCGCGCCAGGAGCTCGCGGACGGCGACAAGATCTCGATCGGCGCCGCGACGATCCTGAAGTTCACCTACCAGGATCACCTCGACGAGCACTACCAGAAGCAGCTCTTCGAGTCGGCGCTGCGCGACGGTCTCACGAACACCTTCAACCGGCGCTATTTTCTCGATCGCCTGCACGGCGAGCTTCGCTTTGCGGTTCGGCACGACAAACCCATCGCGCTGCTGTTCGTCGACATCGATCATTTCAAGAAGATCAACGACACCTACGGCCACCAGGCGGGCGATCAGATCCTCGCGGGAGTCGCGCGCGTCATGATGACGACGATCCGCGCCGAGGACGTCCTCGCGCGTTACGGCGGCGAGGAGTTCGCCGTCATCTGCCGCGAGATCGAGCTCGGGGGCGCCGAGGCCATCGCCAAGCGGCTGGTCGCGGCCGTCGCGCAGAAGCCCTTCGAGTTCGGCGGCCAGCAGATCCCCGCGACGATCAGCG
>DATKFB010000626.1:0-5163 GCA_035544435.1 Polyangia bacterium | reverse complement strand
CCGAGGCCGAGACCTGGGACGACGCGGCGCTCACCGAGAAGGCCGGCGATCTCCTCTCGCGCGGCCTCACACCCCGCGACGCGGCCCGGGATCTGACGGCGCTCTCGGGCCGGGCGCGGCGCGAGGTCTACGGGCTCGTCGTGCGCCTCGCGGGCGGCGTCGAGGTCGACGAGCCCGACTCAGCCGAGTGACGCGAGGGCGAGGCCGACGAGCGGCAGCACGGCGGCCACGACGATCGCCAGGAGCGCCGCGACCTTCTTGGAGCGCGGCAAGCGGGGATGCCACCGAATGTCGAGGGCGCCAGTAACGGCGGCCGTGAGCTGGCAGAGCAACACGCCAGCCGCCACGCTGGGCGAGCGGCCCCACACGAAAGCCGTCGCCGATGCGAGCAGACCCGTGCCCACGAGCGCGACGCACCACCAGAGCGCGCCTTGGCCCCCCTCGATCGGCCTGCGCGCGGCCAGACGCGCCCGCACGTCGACGAAGCCCTCGACCGTGCGCGGGATTCGCACGACGACTCCCGGCTCGGACGAGCGCACGACGAGGCCGCCCGCGCCCTCGGAGATGGACGCGATCTCGTCGAGCCGCATGATGACGCGGCCCGCGCCGCGCGCCGCGCAGCGCAGCGTCTCGCCGCCGATCGAGAGCTCGAACGCGTTCCAGCGGCGACGCACGCGCTGCTTTGCGCGCCAAAGGACGTAAGGGAAACCGACGGCCGCGAGGCCCCAGAGGCCGAGCGCGGTGTCGGTCGCGGCCGTGGAGCCCCGCAGCCCGAGCTCGGCGACCGCGACGAGCGCCGTCGCAGCCGCGAGCAGCTCGAGCATCGCAAAACGGCGCGCGCGCCCCACGGCGAACGGCAGCTTCTCCATGCTGAGGCGATAGACCTCCGGGGCTGGCACGCCGACGTCGGTCATGCCTTCTAGAACATGATCGAGCCCTCGAGGAACAACGACCAGATCTGCGTGCCCTCGACCTTGAAGCGGCGCCCCGGCGCGTCGATCGCGTCGCGATAGAGGACGTTGGCCTCGGGAGAGCCGGGGTTCGAGTCGACGCGGCCGTCGCCGTTGCGGTCGATGCCCGTGCCCGAGTACGTGATGTAGTGCGGCTCGTCGACGAGCAGGCCGAAGAGGCCACGGAAGCGCGCGTACTTGCCGACCTGGATGTTGAGGCCCAGATCGCCGCCAAAGCTGGCGTACTGCTGCGTCTCGGTGACGCCCGGGTAGGGGCTGAAGGTCGGGTCACCGAGGTTGTTGTCGATGCCGGGACGGCAGTCGGGCGCGGCCTGCGTCGCGGTGCACTTCGACGAGCCCGCGAGGGCCTCCCACATCTCGCTCGCGCTGCGGCCGTAGAAGTGTTCCTCGGCGCGCGCGCGGAACTCGACGGTGACGCGCTGGTCGGCGCGCGGGTTCTCCCAGGCGATCTGCTCGAAGCCCGCGAGCAAACCGGCGCGCTGCTGCGGGTTCACGGCTGTCTGGTTCCCACCGTTGATCTCCTGATAGATGCTGCCGTTCGTGCGCACGGGGAGCATGTACCAGGCGCCGAAGTACGGATCGAAGTAGCGGAAGCGCTTCGAGACGAAGGTCGACCATACGAACTGGTGATAGCCGGGCCCGACCGCGGTGTTGCCTCCCGGGTTGGCGGCGTCGAAGCGCATGTCGGAGAAGACGTCGAGCTTGGCGTCGAAGCCCAGCGTCCAGGTGGGTCGCGTGTCGTCCCGGCGCTGGTTGAAGGGTGCCCACATGATGCCGAGGTTGAGCGACTCGAACCCGCTGCGCGTGGGACCCTGGAAGACGCGCGAGCCCGACGTGAACGGCTGCCCGGTGCGCGAATTGAGGCCGTAGGCGCTCTTGTTGCCGAAGCCGGGCAAGATTCCGCTCTCGAGGATCTTCGAGTTCTCCGAGTTCACGCAGGTGATGGGCGGAGGATCGCCGGGATAGGTGCACCCCGACCCGGCGCTCTGATCGAAGTCGAGGTGGCGGTTGTCGGCGAGCACGAGGGGCGCCTCGATGTGAATGCCGACGTCCCAGAGGATCCCGAAGTCCATGCGCAGGTTCAGGAGGTCACGCGTCTGCCCGAACTGGAGGTCCTTGACGAGACCACCCCCGTTCTCCGTCGACTCGCGCTTGATAAAGCCGGTCTTCACCTCGTGCAGCCACGACGCCGTGACGTTGAAGTCAAAGGCGTTGTCGTCGTCGAGCGCCGACACGACGCGCGTGACCTCCGCCGCGCGCGCGGAGGCGCCGCACACGAGAACTGCCAGGACGACCACAACCCGCGTGGTCAATCTGTGGACGGCGGCTCTCAAGGTCCGCGCGCAATGTAACACAAGACCCTCCCAGCACCCTGTTTTCAATCCCCTCCCGGATGCTGGTTGGGCGGGTCCGATTACGAGTCCTCTGGCGGGCCCGCGGGGGCGCTGGTCCCCCCGCGCAGGCCGAAGTCCTTCATCTTGGTCTGGAGGCTCTTGCGCGAGATCTTGAGCTTGCGGGCGGCCTGGGTCACGTTGCCGCCAGTCTCGTCGAGAGCGCGCTGGATGAGCTCACGCTCGACCCGCTCGGTCTGGGCGCGCACGGCCTCCTTGAGCGAGCTCGCGGCCAGGCCCGCCCCGAGCGGCACGACGCGCGCCGCTTCGTCGGCGTGCGCCGCCGGCGCCGCGGGCTGGAGGTGAGACGCCGCCAACGGCGCGAGGTGACTGATCTCGGGCGGCAGGTCCGCCACGCCGATCTGCGGCCCCTCGCAAAAGAGCACCGTCCGCTCCATGAGGTTCTCGAGCTCGCGGATGTTCCCCGGCCAGGGGTGCGCGACGAGGCGCTCGATGGCCTCGGGCGAGATGCCCTCGATCTGCTTGCGCAGGCGCTCGTTGAACTTGGCGATGAAGTGGTCGGCGAGCAGGGGGATGTCCTCGCGCCGCTCGCGCAACGGCGGGATGTGAATGGGCACGACGTTGAGCCGGTAGAAGAGATCCTCGCGGAACGACCCCGCCCCGATCTCCTGGAGCAGGTCGCGGTTCGTCGCCGTCACGAGGCGGACGTCGACCTTGATCGTCTTGATGCCGCCCACGCGCTCGAACTCCGACTCCTGGAGGACGCGCAGCAGCTTGACCTGCATCTCGATGGGGATCTCGCCGATCTCGTCGAGGAACAGCGTGCCGCCGTGCGCGAGCTCGAAGCGGCCCGGCTTCGCGCCCACGGCCCCCGTGAACGCGCCCTTGTCGTACCCGAAGAGCTCGGACTCCATGAGCGTCTTCGGAATGGCCGCGCAGTTGATCTTGATGAAGGGCGCCCCGTGGCGCGAGGAGTTCTCGTGCAGCGCGCGCGCGATGAGCTCCTTGCCCGTGCCCGATTCGCCCGTGATGAGGACGGTCGACGGCGTGTTGGCGACCTTCTCGACGACGCCGTAGATCTGCTTGATGGCGGACGACTCGCCGATGAGGCGAAAGCGGCCGCGCCCCGCCGTCTCGTCGGGGCGGGCGTCGCGGCGCGCAAGAGCGAACGTCGACAGCGCCTTGGCGACGACCTGGCGGATCTGCTCCTGCTCGAAGGGCTTCTCGAGGTAGTCGAAGGCGCCGAGCTTGACCGCCTCGACGGCGTTCTCCACCGACCCGTGTGCCGTGATCATGACGACGGGCACGTCGGGGTAGTCGGCGGAGAGCTTCTTGAGAAGCCCCATGCCGTCGAGCCCCGGCATCTTGAGGTCGGTGATGACCGTGTGGACGTCGCGGTTCATGCCGGCGAGCGCGTCGATCCCGTTGGCGGCCGTGAGGACGTCGTAACCCTCGCGGCGCAGGATGGCCTCGAGCACTCGGCGCATGTTGAGCTCGTCGTCAGCGATGAGGACGCGCTTGGCGCCTGAGTCCACGGTCAAGGTCACGACCGCCCCAGCTTACCCTTTTCGGGCCGTGACCGCCGTCGTGGTCGTCCGCGAGGCGCTGACGCCCAGCGCCGGGGCCGGAGGAGGGCCCGAGCGCACGGGCGGCGGCAGCAGGGAGGCGGGCGTGAGCGGCACGGGCTGCGCCGTCGGCGTGCGGCGCCCGCTGTCGATCACCTTGGGCTCGGCGTAAGCGGCGTAGGCGTCCGCCTCGACGGGAAGCAGGACCGTGAAGGTCGCCCCCTCGCCCGGCTGCGAGCGCACCTCGATCGTGCCGCCGTGGTTCTCGATGATGCGCTGGCTGATGGGCAAGCCCAACCCCGTCCCTTTGTCCTTCGTCGTGAAGAACGGGATGAAGAGGTTCTTGAGATCCGTGGGGGGAATCCCGACGCCGCTGTCCCGGAAGCGAATCTCGAGGAAGGCCGCCGCAGCGCCGCGGCGCGTGGCGCGGCGCAGGCCCGTCGAGATGTGCAGCTTGCCGCCCTGGGGCATGGCCTGCAGCGCGTTCAACGACAGGTTGAGGAAGACCTGCAGGAGCTGCTCGGCGTCTGCGCGCACGGGCGGCAGGCGCTCGGCGAAGGTCGTCGTGATCTCGAAGTGGCTGGCTTCTTCTTTGGCGAGGAGCTGCAGCGTCTTCTTGAGGACGTCGGCGATCTCGAGCGGCTTCTGCTCGCCGCGGTATGGGCGCGCGTAATCGAGGAACTGCGAGACGATCTTGTTGAGGCGGTTCACCTCCTCAACGATGATGTTGAGGAACTCCCGCTGGTCCCCGAGGTCGGCAGAGCCCGGCGAGCCCGGCGTTTTGACATTCGGTTGCAGGAACTGAGCGGCGCCCTTGATCGAGCCAAGCGGGTTGCGAATCTCGTGGGCGAGGCCGGCCGCCATCTGGCCGAGGGCCGCGAGGCGATCGCGCTCCTTCATGCGCTCGTAGACCTGCGAATTCTGCAGCGTCACGCCGATCGTCGTCGCGACGAGCCGGAAGAGCTCGATCTCGTCGGTGGAGTAAGCCTCGCGCAAGCGCTCGTCGCGCAGCACGAGCATGCCGAGGAGCTGGTCCTCCCCCGAGAAGGCCAGGGCCACCGAGCCGTTCATCTGCTCGAGGGTGCGCAGCATGAGCTGCAGGCTCTCGAGCTCCTCGGGCGTCGTGCGGCTCGCCGCGATCTCGCGCTCGACGCCCTCGAGCGTGACGACGCCGGCGCGGCGCAGGCGCTCGAAGAAGGCGCGGTGCGCGATGGCGTCGAAGCGCGCCTCGGGCCGCGGCCCGACGTGGCCGGCGAGCTCGAAGCCCGACCCGTC
>DATKFB010000625.1:0-7518 GCA_035544435.1 Polyangia bacterium | reverse complement strand
TCGAGCCACGTCGAGATGACCTCCGACGTGAAGACGTCGCCCTTGAGGAGGAACGCGTGGTCCTTCTCGAGCGCGTTGAGGGCCGCGTCGAGCGAGCCCGGCGCCTTCGGCACGTCCTTCGCCTCCTCAGGAGCGAGGTGGTAGATGTCCTTGTCGAGCGGCTGCCCGGGGTGGATCTTGTTCTGGATGCCGTCGAGACCCGCCATGAGCATGACCGAGAAGGCCAGGTACGGGTTCGCGGTCGGGTCAGGGCAGCGGAACTCGAGACGCTTCGCCTTGGGCGAGTTGCCGCCGATGGGGATGCGGACCGAGGCCGAGCGGTTGCGCGCCGAGTAGGCCAGGTTGACGGGCGCCTCGTAGCCGGGCACGAGCCGCTTGTAGCTGTTCGTGCCGGGGTTCGTAAAGGCGCAGATCGCGGGCGCGTGTTTGAGGATGCCGCCGATGTAGAAGAGCGCCGTCTCCGACAGACCGCCGTACTGGTCGCCCGCGAAGAGGTTCTTCTCGCTCTTCCAGACCGACTGGTGACAGTGCATGCCCGAGCCGTTGTCGCCGAAGAGCGGCTTCGGCATGAACGTCGCCGTCTTGCCGTTCTTCTTGGCGACGTTCTTGACGACGTACTTGTAGAGCATGGTCCAGTCGGCCATCTTCTTGAGGCTGTTGAACTTCATCGACAGCTCGCACTGGCCGCCCGTCGCCACCTCGTGGTGGAACACCTCGACGGGAATGCCGAGGCCCTCGAGCGTCATGGCCATCTCGATGCGCAGGTTGGTGAGCGTGTCGGTCGGCGGCACGGGGAAGTAGCCGCCCTTCTTGGCCGGCTTGTAGCCGAGGTTCGGCCCCTCGTCGCGGTCACTGTTCCAGATGCCCTCGGCCGAGTCCACCATGTAGCTCGCGCGGTTCGGGCCCTCCGAGTAGCGGACCTCGTCGAACACGAAGAACTCCGGCTCGGGCCCGAAGTACGCCGTGTCGCCGATGCCGGTCGACTTGAGGTACGCCTCGGCCTTGGCCGCGATCGTGCGCGGGTCCTTCGGATACGGCTGGTGCGTGATGGCGTCAACGATGTCGCACGTGAGCGACAGCGTCGGCACGCTGAAGAAGGGATCCATCACGGCGCTGTCGGCGTCGGGGATGAAGATCATGTCGGAGGCGTGGATGGGCTGCCATCCGCGGATGGAGCTGCCGTCGAAGAAGTAGCCATCCTTGAACGTGCCCACCTCGAGCTTCGCGATCGGCATCGTCGTGTGCTGCCAGATGCCGAGCAGGTCGACGAACTTGAAGTCGACCATCTTGGCGCCGGTCTTCTCAATGAGCTTCATAACGTCAGCTGGTTGCATGGACCTTCCCCTGTCGCGTGATTTGTGTTGACTGCCGTTGTCCCAAAAACTCGAAAGACCTCAGAGCGCGTCTTCGCCGCGCTCCCCAGTGCGGATGCGGATGGCCTCGTCGACCGGCGTCACGAAGATCTTGCCGTCGCCGATGCGGCCCGTGCGCGCCACGGCGAGGATCGCCTCGACGACGTCGCGCACGATGTCGTCCTTGACGACGATCTCGATGCGCACCTTCGGCACGAAATCGACGACGTACGCCGACCCGCGATAAACCTCTTTTTTCCCGCCCGTGCGGCCAAAGCCCTTCACCTCGTAAACAGTCATGCCCTGCACGCCCACCTCGCGAAGCCGGTCCTTCACGTCGTCGAGCTTGAAAGGCTTGATGATGGCCTCGATCTTTTTCATGGAGAGGCCACGCTACCGCTGGGTTGTTTCGGACAGATTTCGTTTTGGTTAATTCGCAGTAACCGTGCGAACCCAGTGCGAAAAATCGTGTCCGCGCCCCGCTCAAACACCCGAAATGAGGCTCGAGCCGGCGCCCGTCAAGGCGTCGTGCGCAGCGCCCCGACGAGCTCGCGCACGTCGCTGATGCCGTCGGCCAGGCAGCGCACCGCGAGGTCCCGGACGATGCGTCCCGAGACGTCGGGATCGACGAAGCTCTGCGTCCCGATCTGGACCGTGCTCGCGCCCGCGAGAAAGAACTCGATCGCGTCGGTGGCGTCTTGAATGCCTCCGATGCCCGAGATCGGCAGCGGGACGCCCGCGCGGTGAACCTGGAAGACCATGCGCAGCGCGATGGGCTTGATGGCGGGGCCGGAAAGGCCGCCGAACACCGTCGCGATCTTGGGCCGCCGCGTGCGCGCGTCGATGGCCATGCCGGAGATCGTGTTGATGATCGAAAGGGCATCCGCGCCCTGGTCCGCGCAGGCCTTGGCGAGCGCGACGATGTCGGACGTGTTGGGCGTAAGCTTGATCCAAAGCGGCTTCTTCACGACGGCGCGGCAGGCGCGCACGAGGTCGCCGAGGACGCGCGGATCAGTGCCGAACTCGATGCCGCCCGCCTTGATGTTCGGGCACGAGACGTTCATCTCGAGCGCGTCGACGCCTTCCATGGCCGCGAGGCGCGCGCCGCATTCGACGTACTCGTCGAATGTCGTGCCGAAGAAGTTCACGAGGACGCGCGTGCCGCAGGTGCGCAGGTAAGGCAGCTTCTCGCGCGCGAAGCCCTCGACGCCGACGTTCTCGAGGCCAATCGAGTTCAGCATCCCCGAGGCCGTCTCGCAGATGCGCGGCGTGGCGTTGCCGAAACGCGGGTTCGGCGAGATGCCCTTGGTGACGAGCCCGCCGAGCGCCTCGAGGTCGGTTAGCCCCTCGAACTCCTTGCCGTAGCCGAACGTCCCCGAGGCAGTGAGGATCGGGTTGCGAAAGGCGACGCCGCCGCTCTCGAGCGCGAGGTTGACCCGCGGGGCGCTCACGGGCTCTTCGCGTCCGGCTTGACGTCGAGGACCTCGGAGGCCTCGAAGACGGGTCCGTTGCTGCACACGTAGCGGAACGGACGCGAGCGCGCCGGGATGGCGCAGCCGAGACAGACGCCGATGCCGCAGGCCATCTGCTCCTCGACGGAGATGAAGCACGGGACGTCGCGCGCCTTCGCGATGCGCCCGATGGCCCAAAGCATGCCATTCGGGCCGCACCCCATGACGCGCACGGCGCGGCCGCGGTGGGCCTCGAGCCGCGCCTCGAGCACCGCCGTGACGAGGCCCTTCGTCCCCACCGAGCCATCCTCGGTCGTGAGGTGCAGGCCTACCCCCATCCTACGCAGCTCGTCTAAAACGACCAGGTCGGCGGCGCCGCGGCCTCCGTAGAGAACCTCCGATTGCGCCGCCACCCCGCCACGGGCCGCCCACGCCGCTTGCATGTATATAGGAGGCAGCCCCACGCCCCCCGCCACGAGCAGGTCGACCCGGTCAGCCTGCGGCTCAGGAAACGCCGTCCCGAGGGGGCCGAGTGCGCTGAGGCGCGCTCCGGGCAGGGCGCGCTCGAGCAGAGTCGTGCCGCGCCCGACCGTTTTGGCCAGGATGTCGGCCGTGCCCCCAGGGCCGACGGCCATGAGGGAAAAGGCCCTTGGCAGGAGGGGATCGCGCTCCCAATCCCCTCGAATCATTACGAATTGCCCGGGTTTGGAGCCCGCGAGGGACTCGCAGCTAGACAGTCGAAGCACGAAATAACCGCCGGCCAGCGAGCGATTTTCGATCAGGCGAGCGTCGAAGTAGTGCATCTAGATGCTGGATCGGCGTTTTACCGCGAACGAGCCGGTTTTTCTCTCTTATTCTTGCAGGCCTACCACACCTGTGTTAGTAGCCGAAAGTCTAACTGAGGCGGATTGATGGACTTTATGTTCGAGGACGAGGTCGACGAGGTCGGCTCTGACGTTGAGGCATATTGCCCCAAATGTAAGGGCGATACTACGCACGTCGTCATTTCGAAATACGAAGACGAGATTCGCCGGGTGCAGTGCAACCCCTGCGGCGATGTCCACTCGTTCCGCAAGCCGCGCGGCGATGTCGAGGACGACGTGCCGGAGCCCATCGCCGCCAAGAAGCGCGCGATGCTCAAGAAGCACTCGTGGGAGGAGTTCTTCGCGAAGCACAGCGAGAAGAACGCGAAACCTTACGAGTTCCGCGAGCGGTACTCGGAGAACGCCATCGTCACCCACCCCAAGTTCGGCAAGGGGTTCGTCACCGAGGTGATGTCAGACAGCAAGGTCGAGATCACGTTCAAGGACTCGCGGCGCGTGCTCGTGCACAACCGCAAGGACATGCCCGGCCTGCCGCTCGCGGCGGAGGGCGACGGACGGCCTTCGAACGCCAAGGTGAGCGGCGCGAAGGGCGCCAAGGGCAAGGCGGCGGCCGCCGCCCCGGCAAAGCCCGTAACGGCGAAGGCGGCCAAGGAGACCCCAAAGCCCCTCGTCAAAGAGAGCGCGGCCGTCGCGGTGGCCAAGAACGCGAAGAATCGCGCCAAGGTCCCGCCCGCGAAGACCTCCCCGGCCGCCAAGGCCGGCGCCGAGAAGCGGACGGCGTCGCCGCCGCGCGCCGTGCGCCCGGTGGCGAGCGCCAAGAAGAAGAGCTCGATGAAGAGCTCGAAGCCGGCGAAGGCAGCCAAGCCCGTCAAGAAGGCCAAGGGCAAGAAGTAGCCCCGCTCGGGTCGTTCCTCAGCGCACGAGGAGCACGTATAGGTCGTAGAGGGCGTGCGTGTAGACCGCCACGGCGAAGCCGCGGAAGCAGAAGAGGAGGCCGAAGCAGGCCCCCGCGAGCACGCGGAACATGAAGACGCCGATCGTGAACGGATCGCCGTAGGGCGGGATGTGGTGCATCGCGGAGAACAGCACCGACGAGATCCCGAGCGCGATCGTGACGGCGACCCAGCGGCGCAGGCCCACGCCGCGCTCGAACAGAACCGCGAGGCCGGCCAGCAGGCCGAGGCGGAAGACGGTCTCCTCGTAGACGCCCGCGCCGAGCGACATGACGATGCGGGTGCCGAAGCCCTGCGCTGCGATGCCGCCTGCGAGGCGAGGCGAGATCCCGAAGACGCGGGTCATGACGAACACGATGAGCGACCCCATCGTGAGCGCGTAGATCGCGCTCTCGATGAGGACGCGCCACACAATGCCGGGGTCGAACTGCTGGCGCCGCCGCAGCACGAGCACGCCCACGGCGAAGGCCGCCGCGACGGCGGCCGTGTAGCCGAGGTAGGCGGACGTCGAGAGCCCGAGGTTCCGGAACAGCAGCACCGTGAGGAAGTCAGCGCCGTTGAGCATGGGCAGCGTGAAGAGCACGCCGACCTGGTAGACGAGGAAGAGCGGGAAGACGAGGACGAGGCTCGTCAGCAAGTTGCGCGGGTCTTGCTTGAGCTTGGCCTGGAGCTTCATCGCGCCATCCTGCGCGGCTCGGGCGATTCGGGCTCCTCCTCGGGCGGGCCGGCCTTGGCCTCGAGCTCCTTGATGGCCGCGGGCAGCTCCTTCTTCATGCAGCGGGTGTTGGCCCCGCCCAGGCGGAAGAGGCCGCCGATGCTGCGGCCGCGCAGGTCGCGCAGCGCGGGGAGCGCCCGCGGGTTGCCTAGATCGCGCAGCTTCTCGACGAGCATCTTCTTCTCCTCGCAGCCGCGCGCCCTCTTGAGCTGTAACATCGCGAGGCCGACGCGGTCGACGCGGTCGCCCTTGCCCATCTCGTCGAGGGCGGCTACGGCGCGCTGGCGGCGCGCGAGCTCGGCGCTGTCGTTGGCGACCTTGACGAGCAGCTCGGTGGCCGGGGCGCCGATCTTCTCGACGGCGAGATCGAGGGCGGCGTCGGCGTTGCGCGGCTCGACGAGCGCCTGCTCGACGTGCGCGAGCAGCACGGGGTCGCCACGGAAGCCGGCGTCGAGGCCGATGGCGGCTCGGTATTGCGAGAGGGCCTCGGCGTGCTTGCCCTCGGCGAAGGCGACACCGCCCAGCATGTAGCGCACGCGGGCGTCGTGCGGATGCTCGGAGAGCTCGTGCTCGAGCGCTGCCCGCGCCGAAGTCGTGTTGCCGCTCTCGATCGAGCCCTGGACCTTCTTCAAGCGATCGGCGAGCGCAGGAGGCGGCGGTGCGGGGCGCGTGGGCACGGAGACGAGCGCCCGGTGCTGCGCGCCGCGCCGGTAGGCGGCGATCGAGACGATGGTGACGACGGTGAGCGCGAGGCCGAGGGCGCGCCCGCCCGAGAGGAAGCGTCCCAGGCGATCGAGCGTCCCCGCGGCGGGCGGCTCGGAGGCGACGGCGGCGTCGACGCCCGCGTCGGCGAGTGCCTCTGCGTCCTCGAGCGCTTGCAGGAAGGCACCGGCGGTCGCGAAGCGGTTCTCGCGCGACTTCTCGAGCGCCTGCAGGATCACCTGCTCGAGCGCGACGGGCACGTCGGCGGACGGGCTCACCTCGCGGATGCGCGGCGGCGCGTGCGCGAGGTGCATCGAGATGATCTTGACCTTGTCCTCGGATTCGAACGGCTTCCGACCCGCGAGCATCTCGTAGAGGATGACGCCCGCGGCGTAGATGTCCGCGCGCGGGTCGACGACCTCGCCGAGCGCCTGCTCGGGCGAGAGGTACTCCGGCGTCCCGAAGATCACGCCCGCCTGAGTGAGCGCCGTGCCGGTCGGGCTGTGGCCCGAGACGGGCTCGGTGACCTTGGCGATACCGAAGTCGAGGATCTTGACGACGTCGGACTGCCCGTCGCGCTCGACGAGCATGATGTTGTCGGGCTTGAGATCGCGGTGGACGACGCCGGCGCCGTGCGCGTGCTCGAGCGCGCGCAACATCTGGCGCACGATGTTGAGCGCGCGCTCGCGCGGCATCGGGCCCGCCTTGATGACCGAGGACAGCGACTCGCCCGCGAGGAACTCCATGGCGAGGAACAAGGCGCCCTCGTTCGTGCGGCCGAAGTCGGTGACCGCGATGATGTTGGGGTGCGCGAGACGGCTCGCCGATTCGGCCTCGCGCTCGAAGCGGCGCGCGAACTCCTCCTTGCCGCCGAGCTCGGGCAGCAGGACCTTGATGGCGAGATCGCGGCGCATCATCGTGTGCTCGGCCCGATAGACGGCGCCCATGCCGCCCACGCCGATGCGGCTCACGACGCGGTAGCGGTCGCCCACGACGGCGCCAATAAGCGGATCGACGACGGTCGCGCCGCAGCGAGGACAAAACGTGTCCTCGAGCTGAATTTCCCACGCGCAGCTCGAACAACTGGCCATGAGGTCACGGCGCCGGGGGGCGCTTGGCTCCGGTGGCGGCGGTGGCGGTGACGGGCCTGGTCTTCGCGGGGGTGCGCGCGGCCGGCGTGCTCGCGACGGGCTGCGCGGGCGGGCGGACGACGGCGACGATCTCGAAGCGCGGATCGAGGAGGCGCCGCGCGACGCGCGCGACGGCGTCGGGCGTGACGGACGTGAGGTCGGCAGCGGCGCGTCTCGTGCCTAGGGCCTCGTCGCGCGCGAGGGCGGCGGCGACGGCGCAGCGGCTCTCGAGGGCGCGCGCGGCGGCGCCCTCGAGGAGAGCGCGCGCCCGCTCGACCTCGGCGGGGAGGAACGGGGTCGCCGCCGCGCGGGCCACGGCGGCGCGCAAGGCCACGACCGCCGGGTCGACGCCTGCGGGCGTGCTCGCGAGGTCGAAGACGAGCGCACCCCC
>DATKFB010000624.1:0-12371 GCA_035544435.1 Polyangia bacterium | reverse complement strand
CTCGCGCCGATCACTTCGACGCCCAACGCGTGAGATCCGGTCGACATGATCAGCGTCCCAATGTCGAAATCAGCGCGGCGGAATCGGCCACCGTGCCGAACACGCCTCCCTGCATCAGAACCATGTTCAGCGCGGCGTCGTGATTGCCCTTGTCGGTCGCGCCGCAGCAATCGGCGAGCAGCGTGCATTCGAAGCCGCGGTCGTTCGCTTCGCGCATCGTCGTATGCACGCAGACATCGGTCGTGATGCCGGTCAGCACCAGATTGACGATGCCGCGCGTGCGCAGGATCAGTTCGAGATCCGTCGCGCAGAAGGAGCCTTTGCCAGGTTTGTCGATGACGATCTCGCCTGGCAGCGGTTTCAGTTCGTCGATGATTTCCCAGCCCGGTTCGCCGCGCACGAGAATCTTGCCGCACGGGCCGTCGTCGCCGATACCCACGCCGTTCGTGCCCGCGCGGCGGCTGCGCCAGCGTTTGTTGACGGGCAGATCCGAGAGATCCGGCCGGTGCCCTTCGCGCGTGTGAACGATGAGCAACCCGCGCCGGCGCGCGCCCTCGAGCAGCGCGCCAATGGGCGCGATGGCCTTCGCGAGCAGCGAGACGTCGTTGCCGAGCGTCTCGCCGAAGCCACCCGGCTCGAGGAAATCGCGCTGCATGTCGATGACGAGGACCGCGGTGCGGCCGAGGTCGATCGTGATCGGTTCGGGCTCGGCTTCGATCTGGGTCGTCGTCATGGCAGGCGCACGCTCCTCATCACACGATCAAGTGCTGTCGCACGATCTCGTCGGTGAGCTCGGCGATCTTGCCCTCGGCGACGGCGCGGCCGCGGTCCATCATGCAGAAGGAGCGGCCCACGCGGCGAGCGAAGGGGAGCTTTTGCTCGACGGTGAGGACGGCGAGGCCGGCCTCGTTGAGCTTGATGATGATGTCGCCGATCTCGTGGACGATGTTGGGTTGGATGCCCTCGGTGGGCTCGTCGAGGATGAGCAGCTTGGGCATCTTTGGGTCGATCGACAGCGCGCGGCCGATGGCGAGCTGTTGCTGCTGGCCGCCCGAGAGATCGCCGCCGCGGCGGCGAAGCATCTTCTTGAGAACCGGGAAGAGCGTGAAGACCTGCTCGGGGATCGAGCCGCGCCCGCCGCGCGCCGCCAGGCCCACCTGCAGGTTCTCCTCGACGGACAGGTCGGAGAAGATCTCGCGGCCCTGGGGCACGTAGCCGATGCCGAGACGCGCGCGCCGCTCGGCGGGCGTGCCGAGCAGCTCCTGCCCCGCGAACTTCACGCTGCCCGAGGTCGCGGGGAGCAGGCCCATGATGACCTTGAGCAGCGTCGTCTTGCCCACGCCGTTGCGGCCCATGAGGCAGACGCAGCCGCTCGCCGGGATCGTGAGGCTCGCGTCCCACAGCGTGTGGCTCGTCCCGTAGAACTGGTTGACGCCCGCGACCTCGAGGACGAGCGCCACGGCGGGCGGGCTCACGTCGGGCTCGGTGACGGCCGCGGCGATCATGTCCCGAGGTAGACCTCGATGACGCGCGAGTTCTTCTGGATGACGTCCATGGGGCCCTCGGCGAGGACGCGGCCCTCGTGCAGCACGGTGACCTTGCGCGCGATGCTGCGCACGAACTCCATGTCGTGCTCGACGACGACGACCGTGTGCTTGCCCGCGAGCGAGCACAGCAGCTCGGCCGTGCGCTCCATCTCCGGTTGGGTCATGCCCGCGACCGGCTCGTCGATGAGCAGTACCCGGGGCGCCTGCGCGAGCAGCATGCCGATCTCTAGCCACTGCTTCTGACCGTGAGACAGCAGGCCGGCCTGACGGTTGCGCAAATCCGACAGGCCGATGATCGTCAAGACCTCGTCGATGCGCGCGCGATCGGCCTTCGAGAGCCGCGCGAAGAGGCTGTGGAAGACGCCCTTGTTCCCTTGCAGCGCGAGCTCGCAGTTCTCGAAGACGGTGTGCTTCTGGAAGACCGTCGGGCGCTGGAACTTGCGGCCGATGCCGAGCTCCGCGATCTCGCACTCCGACATGCGCGTGAGGTCGTTGAGGCGGCTCTCGAGGTAGACCGCGCCCTCGTCGGGCCGCGTCTTGCCCGTGATGACGTCCATGAGCGTCGTCTTGCCGGCTCCGTTCGGGCCGATGATGCAGCGCAGCTCGCCTCGGTCGAGCAGCAGCGTGACGTCGTCGAGCGCCTTGAAGCCGTCGAAGCTCACCGTGAGCGACTCCGCCCACAACATGATGGGCGGCGCCGCCAGCTTGGGGAAGGGCCCGTCGTCGGTGCTCACGTCTCGACCGACATCTTGCTCGCTCGGGCGGCCCACGTCATGGCGAACGTTCAGGCCGAGCCCGAAGGTGAGATCTGCGGGGGACGCGGTGGATTCGGCCGCGCTCACGTGCCGGCGTCCTCTTTGCGCCGCCGCCGCGCGAACCAGGCGGCGAACGGCGCGCCGGCGCCCACGAGGCCCTTGGGGAAGAACAACGTCACGAGGACGAACAGCCCCCCGAGCGCGTAGAGCCACGCCGAGGGGAACGCCGCCGTGAGCCAGCTCTTGCCGCCGTTGACGAGCCACGCGCCGATGATCGCCCCCGAGAGCGTGCCGCGCCCGCCGACGGCGACCCAAATCGCCATCTCGATCGAGTTCGAGGGCTGCATCTCGCTCGGATTGATGATGCCGACCTGCGGGACGTAGAGCGCGCCCGCGAGCGCGCACAGCATCGCCGAGAGCGTCCACACGAAGAGCTTGTAGTTCGTCGACTCGTAGCCGCAAAAGCGCGTCTTGAGCTCGGCGTCGCGCAGCGCCGTGAGCACGCGCCCGAGCTTGCTCGTGACGATGAAGCGACACAGAAGGTACGTGCCCACGAGCGCGCCCGCCGAGACGAGGTAGAGCGCGAGCTTCGTCGAGGCGGCCTGCAGCGGCCAGCCGAGGAGGCGCTTGAAGTCCGTGAGGCCGTTGTTGCCGCCGAACCCCGTGGCGTTCTGGAAGAAGAGCAGCATGGCCGCGTACGTGAGCGCCTGCGTGACGATCGACAGATAGACGCCCTTGATGCGCGAGCGGAAGGTGAGCCAGCCGAAGACGAGCGCGAGCAGGCCCGGCACGAAGAGCAGCATGAAGACCGCGACGCCGAAGTGCTGGAAGCCGTGCCAGTACCAAGGCAGCGCCTTCCAGTCGAGGAAGACCATGAAGTCGGGCAGCTCGCTGCGGTAGACGCCCTGGCCGGCAATCGAGCGCATGAGGTACATGCCCATGCCGTAGCCGCCCAGCGCGAAGAAGAGGCCGTGCCCGAGGCTGAGGATGCCCGCGTAGCCCCACAGCAGATCCATCGCGAGCGCCGCCGTGCCGAAGCACAGGAACTTGCCGAGGAGCGGGACGAGGTAAGGCGGCGCGACGGCGGGCACGGCGACGCCGACGAGCCCCGTGAGGACGGCCACGATAAGCCACCCGCGGCGCGAGTGCATCTCGCCGAGGCGCGCCAGCGCGTTCATGCCTCGACGCGCCCCTTGATGGCGAACAGCCCCTGCGGGCGGCGCTGGATGAAGAGGATGATGAAGACGAGCACGGCGATCTTGCCCAGGACGGCCCCCGCGAGCGGCTCGAGCAGCTTGTTGATGATGCCGAGCCCGAGTGCCGCGGCGACGGCGCCCGCGAGCCGCCCCACGCCCCCGAGGACGACCACCATGAACGAATCGATGATGTAGCTCTGCCCGAGCTCGGGGCCGACGTTCGAGAGCTGCGAGAGTGCGACGCCACCTAGGCCGGCGATGCCCGAGCCGAGCCCGAACATCCACATGTCGATGCGCTTGGTGGAAATGCCCATACAGGCTGCCATCGAGCGGTTCTGCGTGACGGCGCGGACGTACAGGCCGAGGCGCGTCTTCTGCAGCAGGAACCACACGCCCCCGGCGACGACGATGACGAACCCGATGACGCCGATGCGGCTCCAGGGCAAGACGAGCCCGTGCGTGAGCTCGATGCCTCCGGCGAGCCAGTCGGGGTTCTCCACGGCGACGTTCTGCGCGCCGAAGACGAGGCGCACCGTTTGGATGAGGCCGAGGCTGATGCCCCAGGTCGCAAGCAACGTCTCGAGCGGTCGCCCGTAGAGGAAGCGAATGATCGTGCGCTCGAGCAGCATGCCGATGAGCATCGTCACGAGGAACGCCACGGGAATGGCGGCCAGCAGGTAAAAGCGAAACGCGCCGGGCATGTGCGCTTTAAAAAAGGTCTGCGTGGCGTAGGTCGCGTAGGAGCCGAGCATGAGCATCTCGCCGTGGGCCATGTTGATGACGCCGAGGAGGCCGAAGGTCACGGCCAGGCCCAGCGCCGCAAAGAGGAGCACGCTCGCGAGCGACAGGCCGTGCAGCAGGCTCCCCGCGAGGCTCACGAAGCGCTGCTGCGCGAGGATCGCCTCGATGGCGGCCGTCGCCGCCTGGCGCACGCGCGCGTCGGGCTCGCCGTACGTGCCGTCCGCGCTCTTCGCGGTCATGCGCTGCAGGTCGGAGAGAAACTCGTCGTTGCCGAGCCGCTTGATCAGTTGTAACGCCGCGACGCGCGCGTCGGCGCTCGGACTCTGCAGATCGACGCGCGCCACGGCCAGCGTGAGCGCGTCGCGCACCTTTTTGTCGTGCTCGCGGTCGAGCGCGCGATGGAGCAGGCCTCCGGCTTGGGCGTCGCCGCTCTTCGACAGCTCCTCCGCCGCCGCGAGGCGCTCGGCGGCGCTCGCCGATCCGAGGCGGAGCTGTGCGAGCACGGGCAGCGCCACGCGCCGGATCTCGTTGCTGACCTCCACCTCCTTGAGCGGGCGCGGCGCCGCGGCGACGACCGCGAGCGTGAGCGGGTCGCGCGCGTCGTGCGTCTTGCCGTCCCAGATGTAGGCCTTGCCGTCGGCCCCGACGCGCAACCGATCGTCGCAGAGCGCGTCGAGCGCCGGCCAGGCGCGCGCGTCGTCGAGCGCGCCCAGGCGCCGGATGCTCTCCTCGACGCGATCCTCCGACGTCGCCGCCAGGCCCTGCACGGCGTCCTCGAGCAGTCCGGCGTGGGCGGACGAAGCCGACAGCAAGAGGAGCAGCGCGCTCGCCCCCGAAAGAGCTGCTCGCCCCGCCATCGAACGACCGCCCACGCCGGTTGCCTTTCTCACTTTGTGCGTTCTCCGTTCATCGATGGACGGCTCGCGTGTCTACTTTCCTTCGGCCACCGTGGCTCCGCCGCCGTACTTCGGCGCCGTGCAGTTGCCGCACGCCCACGGGTAGAGCCAGTTGGCGATCTTGCCCTTGTCGTCGGGGATGTACGGGCTCCACGCCTGGGCCTTGATCGGGCCGTCGGTCTTCCAAACGACGTGGAACTGGCCGTCGGC
Source organism: Polyangia bacterium (assembly GCA_035544435.1). GTDB lineage: Bacteria > Myxococcota_A > Polyangia > Fen-1088 > Fen-1088 > DASZFV01. The sequence goes on along the minus strand of DATKFB010000624.1, from coordinate 7,026 downwards.
CTTGACCTCGCCGATGTAGACCGGCTTGTGCAGGTGGTGGTTCTCGGCGTCCATCTGGATGTCGAAGCCCGAGGGCCCCGCGAAGTGCTGATAACCCACGGCCTGTCGGACGGCGTCGACGTTGGTCGTGTGCGCTTGTTCGACGGCCTGCGCCCACATGTGGATGCCGATGTACGTGGCCTCCATGGGATCGTTCGTGACGCGCTTGTCGCCGCCGGGGAGGCTGTTCTTCTTGACGTAGGCCATCCACTTGTCGATGAAGGCCTTGTTGACGGGGTTGTCGATCGACTCGAAGTAGTTCCAGGCCGCGAGCTGACCCACGAGCGGCTTCGTGTCGATTCCCCGCAGCTCCTCCTCGCCCACCGAGAACGCGACGACGGGGATGTCCGTGGCCTTGATGCCCTGGTTCCCGAGCTCCTTGTAGAACGGCACGTTCGAGTCGCCGTTGATCGTCGAGACGACGGCCGTGCGCTTGCCGGCCGCGAACTTCTTCACGTCGGCGACGATCGTCTGGTAGTCGCTGTGGCCGAAAGGCGTGTACTTCTCCATGATGTCGTCGTCGGCGACGCCCTTCGAGTGCAGGAAGTAGCGCAGGATCTTGTTGGTCGTGCGCGGGTACACGTAGTCGGTGCCGAGGAGGACCCACCGCTTCGCGCTGCCGCCCTTCTTGCCCATGAGGTACTCGACGGCCGGGATGGCCTGCTGGTTCGGCGCGGCGCCCGTGTAGAACACGTTCCACGACGACTCCTCGCCCTCGTACTGCACGGGGTAGAAGAGCAGGCCGTTCAGTTCCTCGAAGACCGGCAGCACGGACTTGCGCGACACCGACGTCCAGCACCCGAAGGTGACCGCCACCTTCTGGTTTGAGATGAGGTCGCGCGCCTTCTCGGCGAAGAGCGGCCAGTTCGAGGCCGGGTCGACGACGACGGGCTCGAGCTTTCTGCCCAGCACGCCGCCAGCGTCGTTGATCTCCTCGATCGTCATAAGCGCGACGTCCTTGAGCGACGTCTCGCTGATGGCCATCGTCCCCGACAGCGAGTGCAAAATACCGACCTTGATCGGCCCCTTGTCGTCCGCGGGCGCGGCGGCCGGCGCCGGCGCGGCGGGGGCCGCCGCCGTCGGGGCGGGCTCGGCCGGTTTCTGGCAGCTCATCGCCGTGCTCAACGAGCCGGCAACCAACAACCCACAAATCGATTTACGCATGTTCAATTTCTCCCCTTCACGTGTTTTTGGGAATCTCGCTAAAAGAAAATCGCCTGGGCGCTGAGTTGAATCGAGTTGGCCGTCGCGCCCGCACCGAGCTTCGCGTAGCTGTAAGTGGCGTTGAGCCGGAGCGCCGGGCCCTTGATGAGGTAAGCCAGCGCAACGTCCAAGTTCCAAGGGTTCGTACCCGTGTTGGCCTTTATGGTTTCGCCCTGGTAGCGGACCATGGGCTGAAGGTTGCCGACGCCCATCGTTGGGGTCGCGTAAGCCGCCATCACGTAATAGAAGTTGCTCACCCCGCCATCATTGACGTTGTAGTGATAAAAGGCGGCGTCCGCCGTGAACCAGCCGCCACCGGGGATCTTCTTTTCGAAGAGCGCGTCGGCGTTGATGTCGGCGTAGTCCTTGTCGCCGGCCATGGTCGTGCTGCCGTGCTTTTGGAGCTGCCCCCCGACGTCGATCGAGAAGATGTCCTTGTCGCCGAAGTAGCTGCCGTTGCCCCAGAACCCCGTCTCGGGATCGAGGAGCGCCAACCGCAAGCGCCCCGAGAAGAGCGGGCTGGAACCCACGTTGGCGTTGTCGTAAACGCCCGCGAAGTACGTGACCTTGCCACCCGAGATGTCGCCCCACACGTTGACGCCGTTGTTCCGTCCGGCCGGCCCTTCCGCCGGCGCGCCGACGGCCGCCCCGAAGAAGCCCGGGTAGTTCCAGGGAATCATGAAGAACGGACCCGAGGAGTTGTCGCGGTCGACCATGACGAGGAGGTGGCCAGCCCATACGTGGAATTCGTCCAGGAGGTCGAACGAGATGATGGCGTCCTCGACGGCGACGGTGCTGCCGATCTGCGCGCCCGCGGAGGCCGTCGCGGGCGCCCCGCCGAAGGCCAACATGTTGGCGTTGAGGTTCAGCGTCACGCCTACCTTCTTGTGGATCCTGCCGCCGGTGTGGAGCTCGACGTAGGCGTTGTTCATGTGCCAGTCGTTCATCTTGCTGTGGTCGGTCCCGTTCTGGAAGATGCCTCCCACGCGCGTCCAGGCGCCGACGTCGATGGGCGGGAGCACCTCGGGGCGGGTGGCCGGCATCGTCTCCGTCGCCGTGGGCGGCTTGGCCTCGACCGCGACGGCCGCCGGCGGCGCGGCCACGGGTGGCGCGGCCACGGGTGGCGCGGGCGGCGGCGTCGCCGGCGGCGTCGCCATCGGCGGCGCGGCCTCAACGGGCGGAGGATCCGCGAGCGCTGGCGCGGCCCACAGAGTTGCTCCCAATATCGCGCCTGCTGCCAGCCTCAAACGCCGCGCTCCGCCAGTGCCTTCTCGCATTTTTTTCCAGTCTCGTGATCGCTCCAGACGCACCTCGGGCCTCCTCTCCGGTTGGACCACCACCGGCCGGCCCGCCCGCGGGCGCCACAACCGGCGACCCGCTGCAATCACGCTTTGATTCGGGTCGCCGCAGTTTCCGTGTGAGTTGCGACTACCCTATCCGACAGGTGTCAACGTAGGGTTTCGGACCCGACTGACTTTCGTAACATCACGTAGACCGCCGCACGCACGTCGGAATATTCACCGGCTCGCCCTCTTGAATTCGCGCCATCCACCGTAAGACGAGATCTCGCGCGCGCCCTCGAGCGCGTGGGGCTCGCAGAGGAATCCGCTGGCGCTCGTTCCGTCCTCTAGCTCGACGCGGCCGATGCAGAGCGGAGCGGGAACACGCGCGACGAAGTCTCCGAAGGCCGCCGCGGGCAGCGCCCACACCTCGACCTCGATGGCCGCGCCCTTCCCTGATTCCACACCGGCGCGCACCATGCCGGGCTTGGCGGGCGTCGTGTTTGGCAACGCATACAACCTGTATCTCGGGGCCGTTCGACAGGCGCGCACGAGCAGGCCGCCCGCGCCCGTCAATTGGTGGTTGAGCGGCTCCCCGGATAGATGCGCGCCGACGACGGCGAGCCGCGGCCAGGCCTCGGGCGCCGCCACGACGGGCGCGACGTCGGCGTGACGGTCCAGCGTGGCGCCGAGGCGCTCGGCCGTCGCGCACTCGAACCGCTCGGCGAAGCCGGCGAGGCGGCCGTCCTGTCCCCACGAGCCGATGAGCGTGACGCCGAAGGGCAACCCGTCGGCGCGGAAGCCGGCGGGCACGGCCACGGCCGCGAGGTCGAGCAAGTTCACGAAGTTGACGTACGTGCCGAGCGTGGCGTTCAGACGGATGGGCTCGGCCTCGACGGCGGCCAGCGTGTAGATCGTCGGCGCCGTCGGCACGAGGAGACAATCGACGGCGGCGAGCGTCGCGTGCGCGCGACGCCGGAGGGCTCGACGCCGGCGTAGCGCCGCGAAGACGTCGGCGGCGTCGTACCGGGTGGCGCCCTCGAGGATCTCGCGGAGCGGCGGCAGGAGCGCGCCGGGCTCGCGCGCGAGCAGGGCGCCGGCGGCTTCGAGCCGCTCGGCGACGAACGGGCCTTCGTAAAGGAGCCGCGCCGTCTCGGCGAAGGACGCGAAGTCGAGCGAGACGGGCTCTCCGCCGAGGGCACGCATCCGCTCGACGGCGACCGCGAAGGCGCGCGCCGATTCCGCGTCGCCACAGAAGGTCAGGTGCGCGTCGTCCGGGACGCCGAAGCGAAAGCGCGCGGGCGTGTACGCGATGCCGAGCGACACCGCGTCCGCTTCGGTGCGCGAATACGGGTCGGCGTCGTCGAAGCCGCGCGCGCTCTCGGCAACCGTGGCGGCGTCGGCCGTCGTGAGCGCGAAGACGGACACGCAGTCGAGTGAGCGACAGGCCGGCACTACGCCGCGCGCGCTGAGCAGCCCGGCGCTCGGCTTGAGGCCCACGACGTTGTTGTAGGCGGCGGGCACGCGACCCGAGCCCGCCGTGTCGGTGCCGAGTGCGAAGCTCACGAGCCCCGTGGCGACCGCGACGGCCGAACCGGAGCTCGAGCCGCCCGGGATCATGCGCGCGTCGAAGGGATTGCGCGGAATCCCGTAAGGAGAGCGCGTTCCGACGAGCCCCGTCGCGAACTGATCCATGTTGGTCTTCCCGACAGGCACGGCGCCCGCCGCCACGAGGCGCGCGACGACGGCGGCGTCGGCCGTGGGGGTGTACGCGAAGGCCGGGCAGGCCGCCGTCGTGGGAAGACCGGCGACGTCGATGTTGTCTTTGACGGCGAACGGCACGCCGTAAAGAGGGAGCGTCTCGCCGGCGCGGCGCCGCTCCTCGATGTCGCGCGCCGCCGCGAGCAGCCGCGCGCGCGGCGCGACGCAGATCCACACGCCGTCGTCGCCGCGGCGCTCGATGCGCTCGAGCACGTCCTCGATGGTCTCGGATGGCGACGCCAGCCCGCGCGCCTGACGTTCCGAGAGCGCCCGTAGGTCAAGGCTCGCGTCGTTCATGTCGTCGGCAGCATGCCCGAACAGTAGCGCCGCTCGCACCTCGATTCGGCGCGACCCGACCAAGTTACGAAGAAAGGCGTCTCCACGAAAACTGTGAGAAACGTGGCGGCGTCTATAAACGGCCACATGAAAAAGATCCGCTCGATTGTTTCCGTTCTGACAAGTTTCGGCGCGCTCGCGATGACCGGCTCGCTCGCCGCGGCCGCGCCCGGCATGACCGTCGGCTTCATCTACGTCGGCCCGAAGACCGACTACGGATACAACCAGGCGCACGCGCAAGGCGCCGCCGTGATCGCCAAGCTCCCCGGCATCAAGGTGCGCGAAGAGGAGATGGTGCCCGAGACCGTCGCCGTCCAGAAGACCATGGAGAGCATGATCAACCTCGATGGCGCGAAGGTGATCTTTCCGACGTCCTTCGGATACTTCGATCCGCACATCCTCAAAGAGGCCGGCAAGAACAAGGACGTCACGTTCCTCCACTGCGGCGGCCTCTACACGGAGGGCAAGCACCCCACGAACGTCGGCAGCTACTTCGGCTACATCGACGAGGCCGAGTACGTCTCGGGCATCGTGGCGGGCCTGTCGACGAAGAGCAACAAGCTCGGCTTCATCGCCGCCAAGCCCATTCCCCAGGTCCTGCGCAACATCAACTCGTACACGCTGGGCGCCCGCTCCGTGAACCCCAAGGTCACGACGACCGTCATCTTCACGGGCGACTGGTCCATGCCCGTCAAGGAGGCCGAGGCGGCGAGCAGCCTCATCGATCAGGGCGCCGACGTCCTCACGGCGCACGTCGATTCGCCCAAGGTCATCGTCGAGCTGGCCGAGCGGAAGGGCGTCTTCGTGACGGGCTACCACGCGAACCAGTCGGCGCTCGCACCCAAGGGCTACCTCACGGGCGCCGAGTGGAACTGGGGCAAGGTCTACACGAGCTACATCGAGATGATCCAGGCCGGCAAGCCCTGGCCGCACCTCCTGCGCGGCGGGCTCAAGGAAGGCTTCGTCAAGGTGTCGCCGTACGGCAAGGCGGTGTCGGCTGCGGCGAAGAAGAAGGCCGACGACGCCAAGGCCAAGTTCATGGCGGGCACGATGGTCGTCTACAAAGGTCCGCTCAAGGACAACACGGGCAAGGTCGTCATCCCGGCGGGCGTCGAGCACAAACAGACGGACATCGCGCTCGAGAGCATGAACTATCTTGTCGAAGGCGTCGTCGGCAAGACGCAGTAGCGGTCCAGGGGCGACGAAATGAAAGGATGCGCGTGACGCTCGGCGCGAGCGTCGACCCGAATCAGGCCGGCGCTCCTGCGCTGCCGGCCGGGCCAAGGCCCGCCGTGGGAGCCGCTCCTCCGGCGCGGCCGCCTCTAGGCCAGGGCACCAAGAGGACCGCTCCCATCGTCGAGCTCCGCGAGCCCTTCGTAGCGCGCCTCGTGGGCGCGATGGCGGCGCCCACGTTGGCGATCTTCTCGGCGCTCTTGCTGTTCGGCGTCTTCGTCGCCATCACGGGCCGCAATCCCGTGGCCGTGTACTACCAGATGTACCGCGGGTCCTTCGGCACCTGGTTCTCGTTCCAGAACACGTTGCTTCGTGCGGCGCCGCTCATGCTGACGGCGCTCGCGACGGCGCTGCCCCTGCGGCTCGGCCTCGTCGTGCTGGGCGGCGAAGGATCGATGGTGATCGGCGGGCTCGCGGCGGCGGCCGCGGCGATGGCGGCGCACAACCACGGGCCGAACGGAATGAAGCTCGCGATGCTGCTTTCGGGAGCTCTCGTGGGCGGGCTGTGGATGGCGACGGCGGGCGCCCTGCGCGCCTACCGCGGCGTCAACGAAACCATCGCGACGCTGCTGCTCAACTACATCGCCATCGCGCTGCTCAACCACATCGTCGAGGGGCCGCTGCGCGATCCGGCCAGCCTCAACAAGCCGTCGACGCCGCCCATCGGCGACGACAACATGCTCGGGAACGTGCCGGGGCTCGACGTCCACTGGGGGCTCGCGTGGGGGCTCTTCGCGTGCGTGGCGGCCTGGGTGCTCATGAACCGCACGACCTTCGGCTTCGCGGCGCGCATGGTGGGAGGCAACGTGCGCGCCGCGTTGCTCAACGGGTTGCCCGTCGGCCGGCTGTTCGTCATCACGACGCTCATCGGCGGCGCGTGCGCGGGGCTCGCGGGCTCGATCGAGGTCGCCGCCATTCACGGCACCGCCAACGCGTCGCTCGTCACGGGGTACGGCTACACGGGCGTGCTCGTCGCGTTCATCGCGCGCGGAAACCCGCTGGCGGTCATTCCGGTCGCGGTGCTCCTCGGCGGCATCGGCGCGAGCGGCGGCCTGCTCCAGCGCGTCTTCGACCTGCCCGACGCGACGGTGAACGTCCTGCAAGGCATCTTGTTCATCTGCATCCTCTTCTCTGAGACGTTCAACGGACGGGCGCCCGCCTTCCTCCGTCGCGC
>DATKFB010000623.1:0-2845 GCA_035544435.1 Polyangia bacterium | reverse complement strand
GGCAGGTCGCGCGCGACCGTCTCGATCTCGCCCGCGCGCAGCGCCGTGATGACGGCGCGCAGGCCCGCCGCGTCCATGGCCTCGACGAGGCAGTCGCGCACGGTCTCGCGCACGAGCGGGTGGTCGGGCAGCTCGATGGCGACGCCGCCGTGGTTGTCCTGGCAGGCCGTCTGCGCGGGGAAGACGGCCGTCACGAGATCCTGGGCGCGCATACGCTGGATCTGAGGCGGCACGCGCTTGCCTCCCTGCGTGCGCATGAGCGCGAGCGACCGCATGGCGTTCCAGCGCCAGCGCGTCTCGAACATGGGGGCCTGGAGGGCGGCCTGCGTGAGCAGCTCGTCGATGTCCTCGGGCCGCAACATCTCGAACACCGTCTCGAGCGGGAAGCTGTGCTGCGCGCCCAGGGACAGCACGATGCCATCGTCGGTGGCGGCCGCCTGCAGCTCGAAGTCGAACGAGCGGCAAAATCGCTTGCGCAGCGCCATGCCCCAGGCCCGGTTGATGCGCCCCCCGAAGGGGGCGTGAATGACGAGCTGCATGCCGCCGCCGTCGTCGAAGAACCGCTCGGCGATGACGCGCTTCTGCGTGGGCACGGCGCCGAGCGCCGCCCGCCCCGCGAGCAGGTAGTCGCGCACGAGCTCGGCGCCCCGGCGATCGAGCGCCGACCGCTCGACGAGCGCGGGCACGGGATCTTCGCCGCGCGCGGCCGCCGTCGCGACCTCCTCGCGCAGCGCCGACACCTCGGCCGACAGCTCGCGCGTGCGCGCGGGCCCCTCTCCGAGCCAGAACGGAATCGTGGGCGGTGCGCCGCCCGCGTTCTCGACGCGCACGCGCCCCATCTCGACGCGGCGGATGCGCCAGGACGAGTTACCGAGCAGGAAGATGTCTCCCGCCATCGATTCGACGGCGAAGTCCTCGTCGAGCGTGCCGATGAGCGTCCCCTCGGGCTCGAGCACGACGTCGTAGGTGGCGAGGTCCGGGATGGCGCCGCCCGAGGTGATGGCCGCAAGCCGCGCGCCGCGCCGCCCGCGCAGGCGTCGGTTGACGGCGTCGCGGTGAAGGAGGGCGCCCGCGCGCCCGCGCCGCGTCGCGATGCCCTCCGACAGCACGTCGACGACGGCATCGAAGTCGGCGCGCGCGAGCGCCGCGTACGGGCCCGCTTGCGTGAGGCGCGCGAAGAGCGCGTCCTCGTCCCACTCATCCGTCGCGCAGGTCGCGACGATCTGTTGCGAGAGGATGTCGAGCGGCGCCTCGCGCAGGCTCACGTGGTCGATCTCGGCGCGGCGCGCGGCGCGCACGAGGGCGGCGCACTCGACGAGCTGGTCGCGCGTGAGCGGGAAGAAGCGGCCTTTGGGCGTCGCGCCGATGGCGTGCCCCGAGCGCCCGATGCGCTGCAGGCCCGTCGCGATCGAGCGCGGCGACCCGATGAGGCACACGAGATCGATCGCGCCCACGTCGATGCCGAGCTCGAGCGACGCCGTCGCGACGACGAGCTTGAGGTCGCCCGCCTTGAGCCGCGTCTCGGCCTTGTGCCGCCGCTCGCGCGAGAGGCTGCCGTGATGCGCCGCCACCGTGTCGACCCCGAGCCGCTCGCCGAGGTGCAAGGTCATCCGCTCGACGAGGCGGCGCGTGTTGACGAAGACGATCGTCGACCGGTGCCGGCGCGCGAGGTCGGCCACGCGGTCGTAGACCTCGGCCCACTGCTCGTTCGTGCACACGGCGCCGAGCTCGTCGTCGAGGACCTCGACCTTGAGATCGAGGTCGCGCCGCTGGCCCACGTCGACGATGGCGGGCGCCGGCCGCGTGCCGCACAGCAGGCGCGCCGCGACGTCCATGGGCCGCACGGTGGCTGAAAGACCGATGCGCTGGAGCGCGCGAGCGGGTCCGCCGTTTCTGCCCTCTTGGGCCTGGGACGCCACCGCGAGCGCCTCGAGCCGCTCGAGCGACAGCGCCAGGTGCGCGCCGCGCTTGTCGGCGGCCATGGCGTGGATCTCGTCGACGATCACGGTGCGCACGTCGCGCAGCGCGCGCCGCCCCGAGTCCGACGTCAGCAGGATGTAGAGCGACTCGGGCGTCGTCACGAGCACGTGCGGCGGGTGGCGGACGGCGTCGCGCCGCTCCTTTTGCGACGTGTCGCCTGTGCGCACGGCCGTGCGGATAGCGGGCGCCGGGAAGCCCAGCTCGGGCGCAAGCGCGCGCAGCTCGGCGAGCGGCTCCTCGAGGTTGCGGCGGATGTCGTTCGACAGCGCCTTGAGCGGCGAGACGTACACAACCGACGTCCGCTCCGGCAGCGCGCCGCCGGCCGCGACGGCCTCGGCGACCAGCCCGTCGAGCGCGCTCAAGAAGGCCGCGAGCGTCTTCCCAGAGCCCGTGGGCGCCGTGACCAGCACGTCCCGCCCCTCGGCGATGAGCGGCCAGGCTCGCGCCTGGGCGGGCGTCGGCGCGCCGAAGCGCCGCGCGAGCCAGGTCGCCACCAGGGGGTGAAACATCCGTTCAGTATATCGCGCTCGGGAGGTTTTCCACCTCCCGCGTTCTCCATGTTAAAAGCTGGCCCGTGCCGCTCCGGAAGGAGTCCCAGCGAGGGTTGATCGCCTTGGCGGTCCTCTGTGTCGTCGCCTTGGCAACGGTCGCGTCCGTTGCATCGGTCGCGTCTTGGGGCGCGCGCGGGGTGGCCCGCGGGCGAGCTGGCGAGGCGGTCTCGGCGCGTCTGCCGCGCGCGCCGTGAGCCCGGACGCGGCCCGATTTCCTTGACGAGCGGGCCCCGGTGCTTACGTTGACCGGCGGGACGAAGTCTCCGTAACAAAAAGCAAATCAGCTCAGGACCGAAGGGACAAGAGGCTCACAT
>DATKFB010000622.1:0-4907 GCA_035544435.1 Polyangia bacterium | reverse complement strand
TCTCCGTAACAAAAAGCAAATCAGCTCAGGACTCAGGACCGAAGGGACAAGAGGCTCACATGGCTAAGATCATCGGAATCGATCTGGGAACCACGAACTCCGTCGTCGCGATCATGGAGGGCAAGGACCCCCAGGTCATCGCCAACGAGGAGGGCGGGCGGCTCACGCCGTCGGTCGTCGCGTGGGATGACAAGGGCGAGGTCCTCGTGGGCCAGATCGCGCGCCGGCAGGCCATCACGAACCCCGAGAACACCGTCTACTCGGTGAAGCGGTTCATGGGCCGCCGCTTCGATGAGGTCACCGAGGAGTCCAAGCGCGTCCCCTACAAGGTCGTGCGCGGCACGAACGGCGAGGCGATCCTCGAGGTGCGCGGCAAGAAGGTCACGCCGCCCGAGGTCTCGGCGCGCGTGCTCATGAAGCTCAAGAAGGCGGCCGAGGACTATCTCGGCGAGAAGGTCACGGACGCCGTCATCACGGTGCCGGCCTACTTCAACGACGCCCAGCGCCAGGCGACGAAGGACGCGGGCCGCATAGCGGGGCTCGACGTCAAGCGCATCGTCAACGAGCCGACCGCGGCGGCGCTCGCCTACGGCCTCGACAAGGGCAAGGATCACCTCATCGCCGTCTACGACTTCGGCGGCGGCACGTTCGACATCTCGGTGCTCGAGGTCGGCGAGAAGGTCGTCGAGGTCGTCTCGACGAACGGCGACACGCACCTCGGCGGCGACGACATCGACCAGCGCGTGATGGACTGGCTCGTCGCGGAGTTCAAGAAGGACCAGGGCCTCGACGTCTCGAAGGACAAGATGGTCATCCAGCGTCTGCGCGAGGCGGCCGAGAAGGCCAAGATCGAGCTGTCGACCGTGGCCGAGACGGAGATCAACCTGCCGTTCCTCACGGCCGACGCGAGCGGCCCCAAGCACATGCAGATCAAGCTCTCGCGCGCCAAGCTCGAGCAGCTCATGGGCGACCTCGTGCAGCGCACGATCGAGCCCACGAAGAAGGCCCTGGCCGACGCGGGCAAGAACCCGTCCGAGATCGCCGAGGTCGTGCTCGTCGGCGGCTCGACGCGCATCCCGATGGTGCAGAAGCTCGTCAAAGAGTTCTTCGGCAAGGAGCCGCACAAGGGCGTGAACCCGGACGAGGTGGTCGCGTTGGGCGCCGCCGTCCAGGCCGGCGTGCTCTCGGGCGACGTCAAGGACATGCTGCTCCTCGACGTCACGCCGCTGTCGCTCGGAATCGAGACGTTGGGCGGCGTCATGACGACGCTCATCCCGCGCAACACGACGATCCCGACCAAGAAGTCGGAGACTTTCTCGACGGCCGCCGACAATCAGGGCTCGGTCGAGGTGAAGGTGTACCAGGGCGAGCGCCCCATGGCGGGGGACAACCGCTTGCTCGGGAAGTTCGGCCTCGACAGCATCCCGCCCGCGCCGCGCGGCGTGCCGCAGATCGAAGTCACCTTCGACATCGACGCCAACGGTATCGTCAACGTCTCGGCCAAGGACAAGGGCACGAGCAAGGCCCAGCACATCACGATCACCGCCTCCTCGGGGCTGTCCGAGGCGGAGATTCAGAAGATGGTCAAGGACGCGGCCGAGCACGAGGCCGAAGACAAGAAGCGCAAGGAAGCCATCGAGGCCCGCAACAAGCTCGAGTCGCTGAGCTTCCAGGTGCAGAAGCACCTCGACGACAACCGCGACAAGATCGCGGAAGCGGATCGCGTCGAGCTCGAGGCCGCGCTCAAGGATGCCAAGGACACCGTCGAGAACAACCGCGAACCCAAGGAGGCGCAGGTCTTCGAGACCTCATTCGAGCGCCTGCAGAAGGCCTCACACAAGATGGCGGAGTCGCTCTACCGCGCCGCGGGCGCGGCCGCCGCGGGTCCCGACGTGCCGCCCGAGGCCGAAGGCGGCGCGGCGGCGCCGGGCGCGGGCGGCAAGGACGACGTCATCGACGCCGAATTCACCGAGGGCCCGAAGACGACCTGAGGCCGCTTTCCCGTTACCGACATTGACGTCGGGGGTGGGGCGGAATATCTAGTGGGGCGGTTTCGTTAGCCCCCCATGCGCCCCATCCTCGTCAATATCCCGTCGAAGCTGCTCTTTGTCGCGGCGCTCGTGCTGGCGGCGGTGGCCTTCGCGCGGGACGTGTGGCGAAGGCGCAGCGATCCGAAGGCGGAGCTGAGCTCGACGCCGCTCTATCTGCTCGCGGGCGCCGAGATCCTCATCGGCCTCAAGTCGGGCTCGTGGACGCCGAGCGGCGGGGGTTTTTCGCACGCGTGGACGCCTGTGCCCATCTACGCCTACGGGGTCATGCTCGGAACCTCGCTCATCGTCGGCTGGTTCATCGTGATGCGGCTCGCGAAGCAGGATGGCATCCCCGAGCAGGACACGGGCACGATCTACATGTGGTCGGCCGTGTGGTCGATCATCGGCTCGCGCCTCCTCTACATCCTCACGAACCTCTCGGAGTTCAGCGGCCTCGGGGACATGCTCATGATCAACCGAGGCGGGTTGGTCGCGTACGGCGGCATGATCACCGGCTCTTTCGCGAGCTGGTACTGCTGCCACAAGCGCGGCATCGAGCTTTTGCGTTGGGCCGACGTCGCCGCGCCGTCGGTCGTCCTCGGCACCGCCATCACGCGCATCGGCTGCTTCCTGTTCGGCTGCGACTTCGGCGCGCGCTCGACTCTGCCGTGGGCGATTCGCTTCCCGGGCCCGAACCCGCTGGCGCCCCAGGGCAGCCCGGCCTGGCAGCACCACGTTCGCGACTTCGGGCTGTCGCAGTCGGCGCCGTGGTCGTATCCCGTGCACCCCACGCAGTTCTACGAGTCGCTCGTGGGTCTGTCGCTCTTCGCGCTGCTCATGTGGATCCGGCGCCACAGGACTTTCTCGGGCCAGGTCTTCCTGGCGTGGGTTCTCGGCTACGGCATCATGAGGCCGCTCATCGAGGTCGTGCGCGACGATGACCAGCGCGGGAACGTCGGCGCGCTCTCGACCTCGCAGTTCATCGGGATCGTCTCCGTCGTGCTGGGCCTCGCCCTTCTCGTCGCGCTCGTTCGCAAATACCGTCGGGATCCGGTGGCGTCACGCCTTTGGGAGCTTCCGCTGCGCGTCCCCGCGAGCGCTTCGGGCGCGCCCCATTCCGACGGCGAACGCGCCTCGGGCAAGGCGAACGGCGCCAGGCGCCGGAAGCGTCGGTGATGGGACGTCGCGCGTCGCTCGCGCGTCCGGCGCGAGCGAGCGCGCGTCGCGTCCGCGCGCTCGGCGGTGTGGCGGCATCGCTCGTCGTCCTCGCGGGCCGCGCCGTCGCCGCCGGGAGCGCCGATGCGGCGCCGCCCAGCGCCGAAGCCCCGCAGGCGCCCGCGGACGCCGCCGCGGGCGATCAGGCGCAGGGCGCCGCCGCCCAGCGCGCCGCGCAGGAGCTCGAGGTGCGCGTCATCGAGCTTCGCCGCGCGCTCGACGCCATGGAGCGCCAGCGCGCGTCTTTCGAGGACGTCCGTCGACGGCTCGACGAGCTCGAGGCGCGGCAAGCGGCCGCGCGGCGCCGCGCCGCGGAAGACTGGACGTCCGCCGAGGGCGCCGGCTCCGAGAGCCTCCGGTTCTCACAAAACGGGCTGGCGTTCCGCTCGCCCGGCAATCAGTTCCTCGTGCGCCCGGGCTTGCGGCTGCAGGGCCTCTACGAGGCCGACCTCGCAACGACCGGAGCCGCCGACGCCGCCCGACCGGACTCGTCGACGTTCCGCCTCGCGCACGCCGAGCTGCTCTTTGAGGGCCACGTCGCGAGCTCTCGCTTCGAGTACCGCTTCGAGCTCGACTTCACCGACGCGCAACAGCCGGGGATCGTCAAGGACGCCTTCGTGCAGTGGCGCTTGGGCCGCGCGGTCGCTGTTCGCGTCGGCCAGTTCAAGGTTCCCTTCGGGCTCGAGACCCAATACTGGAACGCCCTCCTCGAGCTTGTCGACGTCGCCGGCGCGACGTCGGCCTTCACGCTCGACCGCGACGTCGGCGTCATGGTGGTCGGCCGCCCGCTCGCGGGGCGCCTCCAATATCATTTGTCTGCCAGCAACGGCCCTCGCGCGCCTTGTCCACAGAACGTCGACGGCGTCCGCTGCGACGAAGTCGATCTGGCGTACGCCGGGCGCATCGTCGCGGCGCCCTTCGGGCCGCTGCCGGCTTTCGAGGGCGATCTCTCGGGCCAGGAGCGCCCTCTCTTGTCCGTCGGCGTGTCGGGCGCGTACCTGCTTCTGCCGACCGACGTCCGCGCCCGCACCGGCGACGCGACGGCGCCGCTCGACGTCGACCACGACGCCCACGTCGACAACGTGGGCGTGTGGCAAGGGGCCGCCGAGCTGCGCGCGATGTTCCGGGGCGCCTCCGTGCAGGCGGAGTGGCTCGGTCGCCGAGAGCATCCCGGCGCGGGCGGGGCCGACCGGACGTACTGGGGCGCCTACGGGCAGGCGAGCTATTTCGTGCTTCCGGGCCGCCTACAGGCGGTCGCGCGCGTGGGACGGACCGATCTTCCCCTCTACGGCGCGTCCGTCGCCGAACGACTGGCGCGCGGCTCGCGGACGACCGAGGAGACGGGCGGCCTCAACGCTTACCTGCGCGGCCACGATGCCAAGCTCCAAGTCGACTACACGCACCTCGCGACGCCGGACGCGGGATCGGCGCCCACGGTCCACCGCCTGCGCGCCGCTGTACAGCTGGCCTTTTGAGCGGGCCCTTCGCGTCGGCCCTTCGGGGGCCCGCCGCAGTTTTTTTGGTGGTATAAGGCGCGCATGAGCCTGAAACGGAGCCTTTCCAGCGGCAGAAGCTCTTTCGGCGGCGGCGGCGAGGCCGGAGCGAAGGTCGACCGGCAGGAGCTTTACGACGAGCTCAAGCGCCTGGCCGCGACGGGCGAGG
>DATKFB010000621.1:0-7637 GCA_035544435.1 Polyangia bacterium | reverse complement strand
CGGCCTCGCGGGCTTCGGCGTCGTCTACCTCGGCGCCTTGCCCGCGTCGCTCGCGCTGCTGCACCGCGACGCCGCGCACGGTGCCGTCTGGGTCTGCGCCGCCATCGCCGTGACCTTCGGGAACGACACCGGCGCCTATTTCTCGGGCCGCGCCCTCGGGCGGCACAAGCTCTATCCGGCGATCTCGCCGGCCAAGACCGTCGAGGGCGCCGTGGGTGGCCTCGCGGCCGGCCTGGGCATCCTGCTCGCGGGGCACGCCACGCTCGCGCCCACGATGACCCTCGCGGATTGCCTCCTCATAGCGGTCCCGGCGGCGGTGCTTGGCCCCGTGGGCGATCTCGTCGAATCGATGATCAAGCGCTCGGCGGGCGCCAAGGACTCCGGCAAGCTCTTGCCCGGCCATGGCGGCATGCTCGATCGCATCGACGCCCTGCTCTTCGTCTCCGCCTGGGTCTACGTCTACGTGTTGCACCTCCGCTGACCCCGGCGGATACAGCACGACCCCCGCGAGGGATACTCGCGAGGGTCGCAGTCTAACTACGCGTGCAAAAAGTCAGGGTAAGTCAGGCTAGGAAGAAGCTTTCATATGGTCACGACCGCGGCTGATACTCGTGACTAAGGGCCGGGCCATCAATTTAGGTCACACCGACCTGCGTCGGTGTGAAGGGAGGAGGGGAGCGTCCCGCGAAGCCGGCTTTTGGGAGAGGGCGCCGCGCGACGTTCCTGACCCCAGCAGAGAGCAAGGGGTGTGCCGACCAAACCATTCGATGCCGATGTCGTTGAATTGCGCGCGGTTCCGTGTTACGAGGACCTTCAACCTGACAACATTTCCGCGATGGACCCTGACATTCACGTCAGGCGGAACGTCGCTCCCAGTAATTTTTCGTCGCCCCCCTAAAGCGTGTCCATGCCGCATAGCCTCCTGGTGATCAACGCCGACGGCCCGGAGACCCGCGTAGCCCTCGTCGAAGATGGGTTCCTCGGCGAGCTCTACATCGAACGCAAGCGCGAACGAGGGATTGCCGGCAACATCTATAAGGGTCGCGTCGAACGGGTGCTCCCCGGGATGCAGGCCGCGTTCGTCAACATCGGCCTCGAGAAGAGCGCGTACCTGCACGTCTCGGACGTCCGCGGCACGCCCGACGATCTCAAAGGGCTGCTGTCGGCCGAGACGAATCGAAACGACGACCGCGAAGAGGAAGAGGAGGAGCGGGACGCGGCGCGCGCGTCGGGCGGCGCCCGCATCGAGGACCTGCTCAAGGAAGGGCAGGAGGTCATCGTCCAGGTGACCAAGGAGCCCATCAGCACGAAGGGCGCGCGGACGACGCGCTATATCTCGCTGCCGGGGCGGCATTTGGTGTTCATGCCGACGGTGGATCACATCGGCATCTCGCGGCGGATCGCCTCCGACAAAGAGCGGCGGCGGTTGCGCGAGATCGTCGAGTCGGTGCGGCCGCCCGGCTCGGGCTTCATCGTTCGCACCGTTGCCGAGAACGTGTCCGAGCGCGAGCTCAAGTCGGACATGGAGTTCCTCATCAAGCTGTGGAACGAGGTCGTGCGGCGCGCCGAGGGCGGCCGCTGCCCGTCGCTCATCTACAACGACCTCGACCTCCTGCTGCGCACCGTGCGCGACCTCTTCACGGCTGACGTCGAGAAGCTCATCATCGACTCGCGCAGCGAGTACGAGCGGGTCAAGAAGTTCATCGCGGCCTTCATGCCCGACTTCCCGGGGATCATCGAGCTGTACGAGGGGCAGGAGCCGATCTTCGACGGCTTCGGCATCGAGATCGAGATCGACCGCGCGCTCGAGCGCAAGGTCTGGCTCAAGTCGGGCGGGTACCTCATCGTCGACGAGATGGAGGCGCTGACGGCCATCGACGTCAACACGGGACGCTTCGTGGGCAAGTCGAGCCTCGAGGACACCATCACGAAGACCAACCTCGAGGCCTGCCGCGAGGTGGCCGAGCAGCTCCGCATCCGCTCGATCGGCGGCATGATCGTCGTCGACTTCATCGACATGGATCGCCCGCACAACCGCGACAAGGTCACGCGGGCCTTCAACGACTACCTGCGCAAGGACCGCGCGAAGGCGGCCGTGACGCGCATTTCAGAGCTCGGGCTCATCGAGATGACGCGCAAGCGCACGCGCGAGTCGTTGCTGCACAATCTCACGGAGCCGTGCACGGCCTGCGAGGGCAAGGGCTACACGAAGTCGCGCCGCACGGTGTGCTACGAGCTTTTCCGCGAGCTGCGCCGCCAGGGCGATCTCGTCGAGGGCGACACCGTGCTCATCGAGGTGCACCCCGACGTCGCGCACGTGCTGGCCTCGACGGATCGCCCATTCCTCGAGGACATCGAGAAGCGGCTGCAAAAGCGCATCGTCGTCAAGGCGCGCGGGTCGTTCCACGTCGAGGACTTCGAGATCCGTTCGCCCAACGACAAGGCGCCCATTGAGAAGTCCGAAGTCGCGGGCGGCGGCGACAAGGCCGACAAGGAGCCCAAGCGGCGGCGGCGGCGCAAGCGCGTCGGTCCCCCCGGCGAGGTCGAGGCCATGCTCGCCGAGGAAGAGGCGGCGAGCGTCGTCGACGCCGAGCATATGGCTGACGCGGCGGCGGCCGAGGCGGCGCAACGGAACGGCGCCGCCACGCACTCCGACGACATCCCCAAGACCTGACCCGGGAGCGCCGTGGTCCGCGTCTGCTTCGTCTGCCTCGGCAACATCTGCCGGTCGCCGACGGCGGAGGCCGTGATGCGCCACCTCGTCGAGCGCGAGGGGCTCGCTGATCGCATCGCCGTCTCGAGCGCGGGCACGGGCGACTGGCACGTCGGCGATCCGCGCGACAAGCGCAGCAGCGCCGTGGGCGCCGCCCGCGGCATTCCGCTCTCGGGGCGCGCGCGCCAGTTCACCTCCGCGTCCTTCGACGGCTGCGATCACGTGCTCGCGATGGACCGCTCGAACCGCGACGAGCTCATACGCCTCGCGCGCTCGGACGCCGATCGCGCGAAGGTGCGGCTCCTGCGCTCGTTCGATCCGGCCGCGGCGCCCGACGCCGAGGTGCCCGACCCGTATTACGGCGGGCCGCGCGGGTTCGAGGACGTCTTCGAGCTGTGCGAGGCGGCGTGCCGCGGCCTCGTGGCCCACCTGCGTCATGAGCACGAGCTCTAGGAAGCGCGATGGAGGCGGGCATTCGGGCGGCGCTGGAGGCCGCCGTGGCGGGGCGGTTCGCTGCGACGCGGCCCGTGGGCGGCGGCGACATCAACCGCGCCGAGGTCGTCACGCTGGCCGACGGGCGCCGCCTGTTCGTGAAGACCAACGCGCGCGAGCCTGGCGGCATGTTCGCGGCCGAAGGGCAGGGCCTCGCGTGGCTCGCCGAGGCGCGCGTGTTGCGCGTGCCCGGGGTCGTCGCGCACGGGCCGGGCTTCCTCGCGCTAGAGCTCGTCGTCGCGGCGCCGCCCGCGCCCGACTTCGACGAGCGCCTCGGGCGCGGGCTGGCCGCCCTCCATCGGCGCGGCGCGCCCGGTTTCGGCCTCGACTACGACAACTTCATCGGACGCTTGCCCCAGGACAACACCGCCGTCGGCGACGGGAGCGGCGGCTGGGCGGAGTTCTACCGCGCCCGCCGCCTCGAGCCACAGCTGCGGCGCGCGGCCGACGAGGGGCGGGCGTCGTCGCGCATGCGCCGCGGCTTCGAGCGGCTCTTCGCGGACCTCGACGCCCTCGTGGGACCGCCCGAGCCGCCGGCGCGCCTGCACGGCGATCTGTGGGGCGGCAACCTCCTCTGCGACGAGGCCGGCGCGCCGTGTCTGTGCGACCCGGCTGTCTACGGCGGCCACCGCGAGATCGATCTCGCGATGATGCGTCTCTTCGGCGGCTTCGGCGCGCGCACGTTCGCCGCCTACGAGGAGGCCTGGCCGCTCGCCGCCGGGCACGCCGCGCGCGTGCCGCTTTATCAGCTCTACCCCCTCATGGTTCACGTGAATCTCTTCGGGGGCGGCTACGTCGGTCAGGTCGAGGCGATCCTCGACCGGCTCGTCTGACGCTACTTGACGACGATCTTCTTGCAGGCGGCGTCGCAGTCCGCCGTGCCGTCGCACTCCTCGGGCCCGTTGACTATCTTGTCGCCGCAGAAGGGCGCGAGCGTGCAATCGGCATTGCAGCCCCCGTAGGCACCCGTGTTCATGGCGGCGCCGAGGTCGCACATCTCGGGCGGAGCGACGACGCCGTCACCGCATTTGCCCTTGCAGGTGCTCTGGACGCCCGTGAAGTTGGTGAGCGTCAGGCGGTAGTTGGACTCCGGCGTGTGGCGCTCCGCCTGGAAGACGGCGATCTCGTAGACCTTGTGGAGCGTGAGGCCCAGCATGACGATACGGCCGCCGGTCTTCGTCATCAAGTTGCACCCGCCGACGTTCGGACCGGGCGCGACGAAGTCGCACGCATAGCCGGTTCCGTTGGCCGCGTCGAGCGTGATGGTGCCTTCGGTCCTCGAGTGTAGCCCGCTCATGTCGACGGCGAGGATCTGGTTGATGTAGACGAACACGTCGTCGTCACCCGTGAAGTCGAGCGTGGCGGCGCCGTCGTATTCGAACCAGTAACGAACCTCGGAGGTGAATCCGAAGTTGTGCGAGTTGGGCGCGTTGCCCCAGCCCTTGCCGTCGAGCGGGAAGAACCCCGCGCCGCTGTCGAACTGGAAGCTCGTGCAGTCCGGATTGGTCCCCGTGTTGCAGGCCGTGGCGGCCGGCGGCGGCGGCGAATTCATTCCGGCGACCTGTCCGCCGAGCGTCAGCGTCTGGACGATCGTCTTGTTGTAGGTCGCATTGTCGACGTACCACATGCCAAACCAATCGACCGTCGGGTCCCACTTCGGATTGGCGTTCGCTGGTGGCGCGCAAAGATTGGTCGACAACGACCTGCACGTGTTGACGTGAACGGGCAGACCGGCGTTGGTGGTCCCCGTCACCAACATGGGCAGAACCATGCCCGGATCGCCTTGGCCCGTGAGGCGTTCGAAGTCCGGGTGGCCGCCCACCTCGTTCCAGCCTTTGAAGTCGTGATAGACGATGGGGAGGACGAGCGGGTTCGGTTTGACGGGCGTGTCCGTCGTGCACTCGTAGCCCGGCTCGATCTTGCAATCGGCCGAGCAACCGTCCCCGCTGATGGTGTTGCCATCGTCGCACTGCTTGACGTCGCCCGGAAGAAGCAACCCGCTGCCGCAGACGGTGGCGCAAGGACCGCCCATGGGTGGACAAACCGGCTCGAGGCGGCAGAAGGGCGAGCACCCGTCGCCCATGACCGTGTTGCCGTCGTCACACTGCTCGGAGCCTTCCTTCTTGCCGTTCCCGCACACGGTCGTCGCGCACGTCGTCGGTCCTACGCACCCCATTGCGCCCGCGAGCGACGTGCAGGTCCAGCCTTCGGGCACGGAGGTCGGCCTGCTCTCGAGCGTGCAATCGGCGCTGCAGCCGTCGCCGGCGATGGTGTTGCCGTCGTCGCACTGCTCGTTGCCGGCGACCTTCCCGTCGCCGCACTTGGCGGCGCGGCAGACGGCGCCGGGGGGGCACTGCCAGCCGCACTCGAGCTTGCAATCAGCGGCGCAGCCGTCGCCGCTCGTCGTGTTGCCGTCGTCGCACTCCTCTTTGCCCTCGATCATGTGATCGCCGCAGATCACGTCGTGGACGCAGGGCATCCCGATCTGTGGACACGTATAGTGCGATTCGATCACGCAGGCGCTCGAGCAGCCGTCGCCGCTCGTCGTGTTGCCGTCCTCGCAGTTCTCCCCGAACTCGATGACGCCGTTGCCGCACGTCGAGGAGGCGGGGCCGTCGCCGAAGATCGAGAGGTCGGAAAGGCCGTTGCCCGCGCCTCCGTCGTCTCCCGCGACGCCGCCGCTTCCGCCTTGCGCGTCGACGCCGGTGCCGCCCGTCCCCGTCTGATCGTCCGCGGTCTTCGCGCAACCGAGAGCGATGACGGAGACGCATAAGGCGAACGTCCAACCTCGAACGCGATGCGGGCCCGATCGCCGTCCCAAGGTGGTCTCTTTCCGTAACGAACCTGGAGGGCGAAGGGCTCCTCGACAGGGTTCGATCACAAGCTTGAACTTTAACAGACTTTGCCAGAGATGTAATGGAGGTTGCGTCGTACGCCCACACTTTTTGACCGCGGAGGCGGTTCATCGAGGCATGGATATAACTCACTCGACGCATCGTATGGCGCGATACGTCATGGACGTTTCGCGGGCGCTCAGCGTCCACGGGCGGCGCGGAAGAGGAGCGGCAGGGGCGGCATCTCTCCGACGGCGAGCTCCACGGCGCGCGCGGCCTGGTGGACGAGCATGCCCAGGCCATTGGCGTACCTCGTCGTGCGGGATCGGGCTTCGGCGCCCAGGGGTGTGAGGCCGCCGTAGGCCATTTCGAGCACGGCCGTGTCGCGGCCGAGAGCTCGAAGCGGGCGAAGGGCGCGCGGGATCCACGCTGCCGCCGGGACGGCCGAGACGAGCGCCGTCGCGTGGGGGAGCGCAGCTTCCAATGTCGCGGGAGCGAACGAGCGAATCTCGACGCGGGCGCGCTGACCCGCCGGCAGACGCGCGCGCTGGGCCCGCGCGGCTGCCGGCCGCCGGGCCAGCAACGTCACGCTCGCTCCCCCGCGCGTGATGGCCTCGAGCGCGCCGGCCGCGGCGCCGCCCGCGCCCACCATGACGACGCGGGCGCCACGCGGCGTGACGCCGAGGTCGGCGAGCGCCGCGAGGAGCCCGGCGCCGTCGGTATTCTCGGCGCGCGTGCGGGCGCGCCGCGCGCCCTTGCCGGCCTCGAAGAGCAGCGTGTTGGCCGCGCCCGAGGCGCGGACCTCGGGGCCGCGCGTGTCGGCCAGCGCGTCGGCGGCACGCTTGTGCGGAATCGTGACGTTGACGTAGCGGAACCCGCGCGCGCGGAGCTCGGCGACGAGCGGCTCGAAGCCGGCCGCGTCGACGCTCAGCGCCTCGTATGTGCCGGGCAGGCCTAGCGCGCGGAAGGCCGCCCGATGAATCGCGGGCGAGCGGCTCTTCGAGACGTCGGCGCCCAGGACGGCGGCGCGGATCACGGCCCGGCCTTGCGCGGCGGCGCGTCGCCGTCGGGGGCGTCGCGCACCTCGGCATAGATCTCGCCGCGCCGGAGGCGCACGCGCAGCTGGTCGCCGGGCCGCGCGTCCTCGGCGCGCGTGAGCAGCCGTCCGTCGGCCAGCTGCGCGAGGCTGAAGCCGCGCTCGAGCACGTTGAGCGGCGAGAGCGCCTCGAGCTTGCCGCGCGCGGCGTCGATGGCGTGGCGGCATCGGGCGAGCTCGCCGCGCGGCGCGGCCTCGAGACGGTGCCGGAGCGCCGCGAGGGCGTTGCGGCGCTCGGACACGAGCCGCTGCGGATGGGCGCGGTAGAGCCGCGTCTCGAGAGCGCGCAAGTCGGCGTGCGCCGCGGCGAGCTGCCGCCCGAGCTGGCGGCGCGCGCGCTCGACGACGTCATCGACGGCCTGCCGGCGCTCGTCGAGGAGGCGCCGCGGATCGCCGAGGCGGGCCCGGGCGCGCTCGAGGGCGTGGCGGCGCGCGCGCCCGTGCTCGGCCGTGGCGCGCCCCGTGCGCCGGCAGATGAGCGCCAGCTCGGCGCGCAGATCGG
>DATKFB010000620.1:0-16478 GCA_035544435.1 Polyangia bacterium | reverse complement strand
CCCCCCCCACCGCCGTGCCCCACCCCTAAATCCACTCAGTGACAGGGTGAGTGTGCCCCGGGCGTTGTTTCGGAATCCTTTCTTCGCGGAGGATCTCCTGTAAATTCACCAGCCCATGCAGAAAGCCCCCTACCGTGTCTTCCGCGCGCGCCTCGCGAACGGTTTGCGCGTCGTCACGGTCGAGACCCCCTACCTTCACACGGCCACCCTGTGCCTCTACGTGCGCGCCGGCTCCCGCTACGAGACCGTCCAGAGCAACGGTTTGTCGCACTTTGTCGAGCACATGCTCTTTCGGGGCTCGTCCCAGTTTCCGGACTCGCTGGCCCTCAACCGCGCCATCGAGGAGCTGGGCGGCACCCTCTACGCCGAGACGGGGCGCGACTATTCGCTCTATCAGATCCCGCTCAACGCGCAGGACATCGAGCGCGGCCTCGCCATCCTGGGCGACCTCTTCAGCACGCCGGCCTTCCGCGACATCGACCTCGAGCGCCAGATCATCCTCGAGGAGATCCTCGAGGATCTCGACGATCGGGGGCGCAACGTCAACGTCGACGACCTGTCGCGCTCGGTGGCCTGGGACGGGCACCCGCTCGGCTACACCATCACGGGGCCGCTCAAGAACGTGCGCCGTTTCCGCGCCGACGACGTGCGCCGCCACTTCGAGCGCTTCTACGGCGCCCAGAACATGGTGCTGTGCGTGGCGGGGCCCCTGTCGCACACCCGCGTCGAGCGCTGGGCGCGCGCCGCGTTCGCCGACGTGCCGGCGGGGGTGCGTCGCGAGCCCGCGGTGCCACGCCGGGCCGGTCCGGGCCCGCGCTTCCGCTCCGTGTACAACGAGTCGGCCCAGGCGCAGGTGCAGCTGGTCTTCCACGCGCTGCCCGAGACCGATCCCGACTACCAGGCGCTGCGGGCGCTCATGCGCGTGCTCGACGATGGCATGTCGACGCCGCTGCACTACCAGATCTGCGATCAGAAGGGCCTGGCCTACTCCGTGGCGGGCAGCCTGCACTCGTACCACGACGCCGCGCTCCTCGAGATCGACGCCGCCTGCGCGCACACGAAGCTGCCCGGGCTCGTGACGGAGTCGCTCGCGATCCTGGCGCGCTTTCGCGAGGAGCTCGTCACCGACGCCGAGCTCGCCAAGGCCAAGCACCGCTTCTCGAACGATCTCGAGAGCTGCTACGACGATCTCGACAGCCTGTGCGGCTGGTTCGGCGGCACGGAGCTGTTTTATCGGCCGCGCTCGCAGGAGCAGCGCGCGCGCGAGCTCGACCGCGTGCGCGCCGAGGACATCCGCCGCGTCGCGCGCCGCGTGATCCGCCGCGAACGTCTCAATGTCGCCGTCGTCGGGTCGATGAGCGGGGCGCTCACCAAAAAAGTCTCGAAGCTGGTCAACGACTTTCGCTGACGAGCCGGCCCGGACGCGCGGGCGCGCCGCCGCGGGTGGGCTTCAAGCCTTCTTGGCTTTCGCCTTCGCCTTGACCTTGGGCACGGGCGCCGCCGCCCCGACCTCGATATTGAGCGCGAGGGTCTCCTTGACCGGCTTGCAGGCGGTCTCCTGGCAGATTACGAAGCGCGCCTCGGCGCTGATGATCTTGACGCCGGCCTCCGCGGCCTCGAACGCGACGTCGAAGCGCGCGCTCTCCTTCGTGCTCGCCGCGAGATCGGCGCGCACGAGCTTGGCCTTGGACAGCGTGATGCCGGTGGGCGCCGTCAACGACAGCGTGATGGGTGCTTCGGCGTTGACGTGCCAGCCGTTCTTGGTCGCGATCGTCACGCTCGTCGTGCCCTTCGCACCCACGGCCACCTTGGCGTCGCTCTTCCTAATCTCGTAGAGCGTCTCCTCGCCGCGGGCCCCGCGCGCCGCGAAGAGGATGGTGACGGCCAGCAGGGCGGCGGTGACCGGGCGGTGCGTCGAAGGCAGGAAGCTCATGGCAGGCAGCCTAGCGTCTTGGACGCCTCGAGGCCATGGCGGGTTCATGGCCGAGGGGCCGCTTGGCTGGGTGTGTCAATGTCAGGAGTTGACGCGAAACGTGGTTAGATGTAGTTTTCTAACATACGATGAACACGAAGCGATTTTGGGCCCCGTCTATGGACGATCGCCGCGCCCGCCGCCGGGTGTCGGCCAACTTCTATGCCATCGAGCTCTCCGGCGGTGGCCGCTATCTGCGCCGCGTCGAGAACGTCTCGCGAGACGGGTTGCTCTTGCAAAGCCCCCTCGGAGACGAAAAGCCCGGCCAGATCGTCGAGCTCGAGCTCCCCCGCGATGGGCAGGGCGCGCCCGTGCGCGTGACGACCGAGGTCGTCTATGTCACGGCCGAGGGTCAGGTCGGCGTGCGCCGGCTTGACTCGACGTCGCCACTGCCCGTGGAGGCTTTGGGCGGTCGCGAATCGCTGTAGTACACTTGCCGGCCATGGTCCTGATCGACAAGCCGGAGCGCGCGCGCCAGCTCGCGCGCGCGATCGCCTCCGACCTCACGCTCTATCACGAGAAGAAAATCGTCGAAGGCATCGAGAACGACACGCTGTTCGACGCGATGTCTCACGAGATCGACGAGGGGCGCGCCCTGTTCAAGAGCCGCGTCACGCCGGAGATCTACGGCCAGGGCCACTACGATCGGGCGCTGTGCGACGTGATGTTGAAGTCCAAGGGGAACGTCAAGTCGCGCATCTGGTAGGGGCGCGGGAGCTGGTCGTCGCGCCCGCGGGCGCGGGAAAGCGCCTGGACGTCTTCTTGGCGGACGCGATCGCCGACGTCTCGCGGTCGCAGCTCGGGCGGCACATCGGGCAGGGCGCCGTGACGGTCAACGGCGCGGCGAGCGCGCCGTCGCGCAAGCTGCGCGCGGGAGATCTCGTGGTCTGGAGGCCGCCCGCCGCGGTGCCAACGGAGCTCTTGGCCGAGGACATCCCGCTCGCGGTCGTCCACGAGGACAGGTGGCTCGTCGTCGTCGACAAGCCGGCGGGCCTCGTCGTGCATCCGGCGGCCGGGCACGAGGCGGGCACGCTCGTGAACGCGCTTCTCGCGCACTGCCGCGATCTGCGCGGCATCGGGGGCGAACTGCGGCCCGGCATCGTCCACCGCATCGACAAGGACACCTCGGGGTTGCTCGTCGTCGCCAAGGACGACGCGACGATGAACGCGCTCGGCGCGGCCTTCAAGGCGCACACGGTCGAGCGCGTCTACGACGCCTTCGTCGTCGGCAAGCCGCCGGGGCCGGCCGGGCGCATCGACACGCTCTACGGCCGCGACCCGAAGGAGCGCAAGAGGTTCTCGAGCCGCGTGCGCACGGGCAAGCGCGCCGTGACGAACTGGAAGGTCATCGAGCGCTGGGCGGGCGCGGCGCGCGTCGAGGCCCGCCTCGAGACCGGGCGCACGCACCAGGTGCGCGTGCACCTCGCGGCGCTCGGGTGCGCGTTGCTCGGCGACAAGACCTACGGGCGCGCGCCGCGGGATCCTGCGCTGCGGCCCATTGCCGAAGAGCTGGGCCGGCAGGCGCTGCACGCCCGCACGCTCGGCTTCGTGCACCCGGCGACGGGCAAGGCGATGAGCTTCTCCTCGGAGCTGCCCGCTGACATGCGCGCCGCCCTCGCGGCGCTGCGGGCGGTCGGGGGCAAGAGCGCGCCGTGATCGTCGTGCCCCACGAGGACGATGAGGGGCGCGCGCTGCCGCTCCTTCGGTCGACGGTCATCCCGGCGGCGTTCCGGCATGGGTTCACGACGCGCGCGGGGGGCGTGAGCGCGCCGCCCTACGACACGCTCAACCTGGGCGGCAAGTGGGGCGACGCGGCCGAGAACGTCGCCGAGAACCGCCGCCGCGTCGCGCGCGCCGCGGGCGCGCCCCTCTTCGTCGCGACGCAGGTGCACGGCGCCGCGATCGCGCGCGTGCGCGCCGCCGACGCGCCGTCGGGCCTGGCGGGCGTCCGCGCAGACGGCCTTTGCAGCGACCGGCGCGACGTGGCAGTCGCTGTCTGCGTCGCCGACTGCATTCCGGCGCTGGTCGCGGATCCGCGCACCGGCGCCTGCGCGGCCGTGCACGCGGGCTGGCGCGGCACGCTGGCCGGGGTCCTGCCGGCGGCGGTGCGCGCGCTGCACCAGCACTTCGGCGCGCGTCCCGAGGACCTGCGCGTCGCGCTCGGTCCCGCCATCGGCCCCTGCTGCTTCGAGGTCGGGCCCGAGGTCGTCGAGGCCTTCGAAGCCGGCCTCCCAGGCGCGCGCAAAGCCGGCGTCATCGTTGGGGCGACGACGGCGCCAGGGAAGCCGCGCATCGATCTCAAGCGCGCCAATCGCTTGCTGCTCGAGCGCGCCGGGGTCGATCCGGCGTCGATCGATGCCGGCCACGAATGCACGAGTTCGGACCGGGAGCGCTTCTATTCCTTCAGGCGCGACAGGGGAGCAACAGGCCAACACCTTGGCTTCATCGTCGCGGTGGGGTGACGACGTCAGAGGGGCGATATTGACGATATGTTGACGTTAGTTCGTGGGACAGAGCGAGATCCGAGAAATCGTCAATAACATCATATTGACGAAAGGGAGCTTCTCCAGCGGGGATATCTCGGCGGCGGCGGGGCTTTCACGACAGGCAGTTCATCGGTACCTACGCCAGCTGGTCGACTCCGGCCGGATCGTCTTAGAAGGCAAGGGACGCGGCGCCCGCTACCGGCCGCGCGTGAGCGGCTTCCATGCCCACCTGACGCGGACTGCAGGACTGGCGGAAGACAGCGTCTGGGACGACGCGCGCGCGGCGCTCCGAGGCTGGCCGAGTTCAAGAACGCGGCCGCCATCGTCGCGCATGCGTTTACCGAGATGTTGAACAATGCCATCGATCACTCCGGCTCTTCGGCGATCGACGTCGACGTCGAGGTCGATGTCGACGCGCGGCTGGCGCGATTCATCGTCAGCGACGAGGGCGTCGGCGCGTTCGAGAGCGTGAGAGCGAAGCTTGCTCTCGACAGCGGGCTGGCGGCGCTGCAAGAGATCTCCAAGGGGAAGATCTCGACTCAGCCCGAGCATCACAGCGGCGAAGGGATCTTCTTCACGTCCAAGATGGCCCGCACGTTCGAGCTCGAGGCCAATGGCCTTCTCTGGGTCGTAGACAATGCCCGTCACGATCAAGCGATCTCCGAACGTCCCTTGCGCGCGGGTACGACGGTTCGCTTCGAGGCGTCGCTCGTCGAGACGAGGAAGCTGGAGGACATCTACGCGCCCTATACGCACGACTTCGAGTTCGACAGCTCGCGCGTCGTCGTCAAGCTCTTCGAGCATGGCGTCAGCTTTGTTTCTCGATCGGAAGCGAAGCGCCTACTCGCGGGATTGGAGCGATTCCGTCACGTCATCCTCGATTTCGCAGGTGTGGAAGGAATCGGACAGGGCTTCGCGGACGAGGTCTTTCGCGTCTGGGCGAGGCAGCACTCCGAGACACACCTTCGCGCCGAGAACATGACGGCTCCCGTGACGTTCATGGTCGAGCGCGCGAGGCGTGCGGCTACGGGCGCAACGTGATGCCGTAGGTCTCGAGGATGTCGCCCGTAAGGGCGGAGAGCGCGACCTCGCCCTCGAGCAGGTCGGCGGCGGCGCGCGCGACGCTGATCTGCGCCTGCTTGAGCTCCTGTTGGCGCAAGAGGACGTCGTTGTTCGTCGAGACGCCGATCTGGAAGCGGGCCAGCTCGGCCTTGAGGTTGTCCTCCGAATATGTGACGGCGGCGCGGCCGAACTCGACGCGCGCGCTCGCGGACCGGATCTGCGCTGCCATGCGGGCCACGGTGTCGCGGATCGACAGCTCGAGGTCTTTGGCGTCGAGCTCGGCGCTGGCCTCGGCGGCGCGCGCCACCTCGGAGGCGCCGCGCGCGGCGCGATTCTGGACGGGCAGCGTGAAGTTGAAGCCGGCCGAGTAGTCGATGTTCGCGGCGTCCTTCATCTGTCCGAGGCTCGTCGAGACGTCGGGGTTGCGGCCACCATTGCCGATCGTGCCCACGAAGTTGAGCTGGGGGCGCATCGAGTCGAGCGCGACGCGCACGTCGCTCTGCGTGAGCTCGAGGCCCATCTTGATGGACTTGAGGGCCGGGCTCGCCTCGAGCGCGTGCTTCGTCTCGACATCGACATCGACCTCGACTTCGGGCTTCGTGGCGTCGAGCGCGTCTGAGGCTTTGTACCCCACGAAGCCTCGCGGCACGGAGGCGCCGAAGAGACGCTGCAAGTCGAGGGCGCGGCCCATGAGCGCCTGCTCCGAGCTCGCCTCCGCCTGCTGGGCCGTGGCGATGGCGCGGTGGACCCCGGCCGCGGCAAGCGCACCCATCTTGCCGACCTGCACCTGCGCCTCCGTCGTGCGGAGTTGCTCCCGCGCGAGCTTCTCGGAGAAACGCTGAATCTCGAGATCCTGCGTCTGATAGGCGAGTTCCCAGTAGGCGATGATCGTGTCGCGTGCGCTGTTCGCGGCTTGCGCCTGGCGGTTGAGCAGGGCGAGGTCGCGACCGATGCTCGTCTTGCGCAGGTTGGCCTCCGCGATCTCGCGGCCAAACCCGCGCAGGAGCGGCTGCGTGAAGGTCAGCACCGCCGACGGCGAATAGATCGGGCACGAGAGCTTGTTGTTGATCATGCCGCACGTCAGCGCCGTCGACGACTTCGAGCCGCGGCCTTGAAGCGCGAGCGTGAGGTTGCCGCCGGACTCTAGCGCGCGCGACAGCGAGAGATCGAAGACGGCGCTGTTGGTGACGCCGGCGGAGAAGTCGCCGAGCTGCAGCGGCGGGTTCACGTTGTGCGTGAAGGTGCCGTCGCCCGCGAGCGTGACGTCAAACTGCCCGAGGGCGGCGACGAAGTTGCCGCTGCTCGTGCGCAGCGCGACGTTCTGCTTGAGGAGCTGGATGTTGCCGGCGACGGCGCGCACGATGGCGTCGCGCAAGGCGATCCCGAGCGGTTCGGGCGCCCCGGTCGGCGATGCCACGTCGGCCGCGCGCGCGACGGGCATCGTCGTCGTCGTGAGCAGAGCGCCCGCCGCGAGCGAGAGGGCCAAGAGAGGGGCGCGCATGAAGCGCGGCGATGATAACCCGCGCGCGGCGCGCGTGCCGTGTCACGTGGTCGTCATGACCCGGAGCTTGAAGCGGGAGGCGCCGGCCTGGTACCGTGAGGCACCTTGGCCGCGACGACGCTCCGCTGCTACACGTTCCTCGATGCGCTGCAGCCGCAGCTCGCGAGCTTCATGGGCAAGACGGCGCGCGGCTTCCTGCCCATCCCGGGGCAGGCCTCGCTCTTCGTCGAGATCGCGCCCGGCATCGCCATCAACCGCGTGACCGACGTCGCGCTCAAGGCGACACGCGTCGTGCCCGCGATCCAGGTCGTCGAGCGCGCCTACGGTCTGCTCGAGGTCCACGCCGACGACCAGGGCGACGTGCGCGACGCGGGCGCCGCGATCCTCGCGCACCTCGAGGTGCGCGAGGAGGACCGCATCAAGCCGACGGTCGTCACCAACCAGATCATCCGCGGCGTCGAGCCCCACCAGGCGCAGATCATCAACCGCAACTCGCAGGGCATGATGATCTTGCCGGGGGAGTCGCTGTTCATTCTCGAGACCGAGCCGGCGGGCTACGTGGCCTATGCCACGAACGAGGCCGAGAAGGCCGCGCACGTCTCGCTCGTGCAGGTCCAGCCGTACGGCGCGTTCGGGCGGCTGTGGCTCTCGGGCGCCGAGGCGGAGATCGACGCGGCCGCGGCGGCCGCCATTGCGGCCATCGAGGGCTTGGCGGGCCGCGCCGGTGACAAATTCGTCGACAAATAAACGGATCGTGACAGAGGAGACTCCATGGCTGATGCGTTGGGAATGATCGAGACCAAGGGATTCGTGGCGATGGTCGAGGCCGCCGACGCCATGGTGAAGGCCGCCAAGGTGGAGCTCGTCGGCTTCGAGAAGATCGGCGGCGGCTTCGTGACCGCCGTCGTGCGGGGCGACGTCGCGGCCGTCAAGGCCGCCACCGAGGCCGGACAGCGCGCGGCGGAGCGCGTGGGCGAGCTCGTCGCCGTGCACATCATCCCGCGCCCGCACGTCAACGTCGACCAGGTCCTGCCGCTCGGCCGCACGAACAGCACGGGCGGCTGACGCCGCCGATGAAGCGAGCGACGATCTTGGCGGCGATCCTCGCCGCCATCGGCGGGCTCGCGTTCCTCGTGGCCCGTCCGGGCGCCGAGCCGCCGGCGGCCACGCCGTACGTCGGGCAGCGCGGGGCCTCGCGCGCGACCTCGGTGGGGCTGGGCGTCTCGTTCGAGCGCGGCCTCGAGGTGCGGCCGCTCGCGCCGGGGACGCCCGTGCGGGGAGGCGACGTCCTCCGCTTCTCGGTGCGCGCCGAGAGCGCGCGCTATCTCCTCGTGCGCCTGCGCGACGGCGCCGCCGCGCCGGCGACGATCTTCCCGGCCGCGCCCGGCGACGCCGCCGCGCTCGTCCGGCCCGGCGAGGCGCTGCCCGTGCAGCCGACGCTCGCGCCCGGCGCGGGCAAGGTCGTCGTCACGGCGGTCTTCGCCGACCACCCGTTCTCCATCCAGGCGCGCGGCGCCGACGCCGAGGAGATCGATCTCGTCATGGAGAAGGAGGAGTAGCGGGCGGCGCGTCGCGCGCCGCGGGAGGGGGCGTGGGCGGCGCGGCGGGCGCCGCGGGAGCGAAGCGTGGAGGCCACAAGGGCGGCGGCTCTCCGTTCGGCGGGACGCCGTAAGGCGGCGGCAGCGCGCTCGCGCGCGCGAGCTCGAGGAGGCGTGTCGTCTGGGCTTCACGACAATCGCCCACGGCGCGATATCCGTAGACGGCGCCGGCCGCGGCGATGGCGGCGAACGCGGCGCTGATGCCGATGGCGACGTTCTGTTCGCGGCGGACCGTCGGCTGGTCGATGGGCTGCGCCATGGCGACACGCGTCTCCTTGTTCGCGGCGGTGCTGACGGCCCCGAGGGCGAGCAGACCGGCGGCGATCGTGTCGACGACGGGGGGCGCGTAGCTCTCTCCGCACTGGAAGCTCTCGAGCGCGCGGTGGGCGTCGGGTGGCCCCTCGCTGAACATGAAGGAGCAACCCGACGCCAGGCAGATCGCGGCGGCGACGGTCACCGGTCTCCACGCCGCCATGGCGTTCGGCGCGCGCGTGTAGCTAAATGGTCGCCAGCTCATGTCCGCCGTCGAGTTTAGTGAGCTCGCGCCCCGACGGAAAGCGTCGCGCGCGCGGCGCGTGACGGTCGCGCTCGCGCTCACCGCGGTCGCGCTGGCGGTCGCGCGGCCCACGCGCGCGGAAACCTTCGCTCCAGAAGGCGGCCCCATGGCGGCGCCCGTGCCAGGCGAGGTGCTCGCGCGCGCGGCGGCAGCCGACGTCGAGACGCGTCTGGGCGCGATCGTGTCGCTGCAGGCGCTCGGGACGACCGGGGCCTTCCAGCTCGTGCTCGTGATGCTGCAGCGCGACCTCGACCCGCGCGTGCGCGCTGCCGCCGCTGGCGCGCTCGGTGGCTCGCGCGATCCCGTGTTCGTGCCCGCGCTCGGGTACGCGGCGGTTGCGGATCCCGACGCCTCGGTGCGCGCCGCCGCCGCCGCCGCGCGCGCGTCGGTCGCGCCCTTCGAGAAGCGACCCAAAGTGGCGGCCGGGTTCTCGGTGCTCTGTCCCGGCTGCGGCTATTTCTATCTCGGCCGCCCCGAGCAGGCCATCGCTTACCTTGCCTCGGCGGCCGGGCTGCTGGCGGCGGGCCTCGTCGTGCTCGAGAACAGCCCGGTCGTCACGAACGGATCTTCGAGGTCCCACGACTCGGGCCGGGCGACGCCGCTGTTCATGGCCGCGCAGAACTTGTGGTTCTACGGCATCTACGCCAGCTACCGCGATGCGCGGCTCGCACGCGGGGATCAGGGCGCGCGCTTCCCCGTCGCGCGCGAAGATCTCACCGACCTGCTGGCGGCGCCGTTCAATCCGCGCGTGCTCGCGAGCCCCTGGGTGTGGGGCGGGCTGCCCGTCATGCTGACCGCCGCCGTGGGCGCGAGCGCTCTCATGTCGCACTTCTCCTCGGGCAGCACGCTCGGCAACACGCGGAAGCTCTCCGATCCGGGCGGCGTCCAGTTCTTCGGACATCATTTCGAAACGGGCCCCGGCTTCGCGCTCGGCGAGGCGTACAACACGAGCCTCTACCTGCCCGTGGGCGTGGGCGAAGAGGCGCTGTTTCGCGGCGTCATCCAGGCCGGCCTCAGCGAGACGTCGCTCGGGCTCTGGGGCGGCTGGGCCGTGGGCTCGGCGATCTTCGGCGCCGTGCACACGTTCAACTTCATCGGCGGCGAGAACGGCCTGCGCGACACCGCCTTCGCCGTGCCCTACCTCATCGTCACGGGCAGCTACCTCGGCTTTCTCTACGTCCACTCGAACTTCTCGCTCCTGCGGGGAGCGGCCGTCCACTTCTGGTACGACTTTCTGCTGGCGACCCTCGACTTCTACGCCGACCCCGACCATCAGCCGTTCGTCGCCCGCTTCGGCATGCCGTTTTGAGGCGACTCCGTCGCCAGGTCACTCCGCCTTGAGGATCGACGCGATGAAGCTCGGGCGCAGGTAGAAGCCGGACTTGCCCACGCGGGTCGCGCGGCCCTCGGCGTCGTAGCCGTCGCGCGTGTCGGCGGCGTTTCGCCCCTTGGGGCGCACCTGGAGCACGGCGCCGAGGTGGCCCGTGATGTCGTCGGCGCGCCCGCGCCGGAAGAAGCCGCGCACGAAGAGCTCGAAGTCGGCGCGCAGCAGGCGCTCCTGCTCGGCGTCGGGCGACCAGAGGCGGACGGCGGCCACGCGACGCTCGCCGACGGAGCGTGCCCCCGCCGGCACCTCGAGGGCCACGAAGAGCACGCGCGCGAGCTTGGCACGCACGTAGCTGCCCTCCCAGGACTCGGCGGCCATGGCGATGGGATCGATCTGACAGACGGCCGTCGATTCGAGCGGCAAGAGCGCCGGCGTGACGGGCACCGTCTTGAGCTCGACGCCCAGCGACGCGAAGTCGGGCCCGCGCGTTCCGCCGGGCGCCACGCCGAGCTCGTGCTCGATGATCTGCCCCGACCAGCCCTTCGTGCGCACGAGCCCCGACGGCACGGGCAGCCCGAGGCCGTCGGCCAGCTCGCCGAGCTCGACGCCCACGAGCGCGCGCGCGTGCGCGAGCAGCGCCTCCAGCGTGCGCTCGCGCGACACCTCGAAGCCGGCCTCGGTCTCCATGCCTCCTGACCCTGATTCAAATTCGGGGTAACGTCCAGCCCCACGCATGGACGAGGCGCGCATCCAGGCCATGGTCGACGAGATCGTCGCGCGCGTGACGGCGCAGGTCGGGCACGTGCCCGTAACGCCCCTCGAAGCGGTGCGAAATCCGCCGCCCGGCTTCGCGCCGCCTCCGAGCGCGACGTCCGAGCGCCCGCCGTCACCCGAGCGCGAGCGCGCCAGGCGGCGCGACGTCGACATCCCGCGCGGGCGGCGCGGCGTGTTCCCCGACGTCGACGCCGCCGTGCGGGCCGCGCAGCGGGCGTTCGCGCAGAACGAGGCGGCGCCCCTCGAGAGCCGACGCCGTTGGGTGCAGGCCATGCGGGACGTGGCGCGTAAACACGTGGGCGACCTGGCGCGTTTCGCCGTCGAAGAGACTGGCTACGGGCGCGTCGACGACAAGCTCAAGAAGAACCTGCTCTGCATCGACAAGACGCCGGGCCCGGAGCTCCTGCGTCCGGCGGCCTTCTCGGGCGACGACGGCCTCACGCTCGTCGAGCGCGCGCCCTACGGCGTCATCGGCTCGATCACGCCGACGACGAACCCCACCGAGACGGTCATCAACAACGGCATCGGCATGGTCTCGGGCGGCAATGCCGTCGTCTACAACGTTCACCCGTACGCGGCGCGCACGAGCGCCTGGTTCATCCACCTGCTCAACGAAGCCGTCACGGGCGCGGGAGGGCCGGAGAACCTGCTCTCGTGCGTCGAGCGTCCCACGATCGAGAGCGCGCAGGAGCTCATGCGCCACCCGGGCGTGCGCCTGCTCGTCGTCACGGGCGGCCCGGCGGTCGTCAAGGCGGCCATGGGGAGCGGCAAGAAGGTCATCGCCGCGGGGCCCGGCAACCCGCCGGCGGTCGTCGACGCGACGGCCGATCTCGAGAACGCCGCCAAGAACATCGTCCTCGGCGCCTCGATCGACAACAACATCATCTGCACGGCGGAGAAGGAGGTCGTCGCCGTCGCGTCGATCGCCGACGCGCTCAAGGAGCGCCTCCTCGCGCACGGCGCCGTGTTCGTGAACGACAAGCAGCTCCGCGAGCTCGAGAAGGTCGTGCTTCACGAAGGAACGGGGGGCGTTCACGCCAACAAGGACTTCATCGGCAAGAACGCCGCCGTCATCGCGCGCCAGATCGGGATCCGCGCCGACGACGACCTGCGCCTCGTCATGGTCGAGGTCGACGAGAAGCACCCGTTCGTGCAGCTCGAGATGCTCATGCCGGTTCTGCCGCTCGTGCGCGTCACCGACGCGGCGGCGGCCATCGCGTGCGCCAAGCGCGTCGAGCACGGCTTCGGGCACACGGCGGTCATGTACTCGCGCGACATCGCGCACCTGCACGCCATGGCGCGGACGATCAACACGTCGATCTTCGTGAAGAACGCCTCGAACCTCGCGGGCCTCGGCCTGGGCGGCGAGGGCTACACGTCGTTCACGATCGCCTCGCCTACTGGCGAAGGGCTGACGACGGTCGTGAACTTCA
Organism: Polyangia bacterium; assembly: GCA_035544435.1. Classification (GTDB taxonomy): domain Bacteria; phylum Myxococcota_A; class Polyangia; order Fen-1088; family Fen-1088; genus DASZFV01. Next base: position 3,769 of record DATKFB010000620.1, on the reverse strand, counting down.
CCCGCGAGCGGCGCTGCACCCTGAAGGAATACTTCAGGATCGTGTGATGGCGTCGGAGCGTTCGACAGGGCAGGACATCGTGACGGGGCCAAGCCTCGCTCTCATCGAGGTCGCGTCGATCGCGCGCGGTCACCGCGTCGCCGACGCCATGGTCAAGCGCGCGCCCGTCGAGCTGCTGCGCTGCGACGCGGTGAGCCCGGGCAAGCTCCTCGTGCTCGTCGCGGGCGAGGTCGCGGCCGTCGACGAGGCCTATCGCGCCGGGCTCGAGGTCGCGGGCGACGCGACCCTCGACCGGCTGATCCTGCCCCAGGCCCACGAGCAGCTCCCCGGCGCGCTGCGCGGGGAGACGCGTGCGGGCGACGCCGCGGGCGTGGGCGCGCTCGGCATCGTCGAGACGACGACGGTCGCGGCGACGGTCCTCGCGGCCGACGCCGCCGCGAAGGCAGCGCTCGTGCGCCTCATCGAGATGCAGCTCGCGCGCGGCATCGGCGGCAAGGCCTACTTCATCGTCACGGGCGCGCTCGCCGAGGTCGAGGCGGCCGTCGAGGCGGCCGTGGGTGCCGTTGACGCCGCCACGGTGCGCGCCACCGAGATCATCGCGGCGCCCCACGAGGACCTCGTGGCCCGCCTACGCTGAAGGGGCCGCCTACGGCTTGCCGTCGTCGGGGCGGCAGCGCTCGCCGGCGGGGTAGTCGGGGTGATAGTGGTGGGGCCGCGGTCGCGTCACGCAGCGCAGGCATTGGGCGCGCTCGCCGGCCGCCTGCGTGCCGGGCAGCCGCTCGCACTGCGCGGGCGTGCGCGATTCGTGACCGTTCGAGTGGGCGGCCGCGAGGGATCCGAAGAGCGTGGCCGCGAAGAGGGCGAGTCCGAGCGTCAGCGTGCGCGTCATCGGTCCACGGTCGGGCAGGATTCAATTTGTGTCAACGGAGACACGCGAAGCCCGAAACGTGCGATTGGCAAAATGAACAGCGTCCGCGTCCGCGCTCGCTGGCGTCGTGCCTTGATCTTAGGCTCTTCGTCCTTACTTTTTGTTGCGAACGCTCGACGTCAACGCGGAGGTGTCGCCATGAGGAACCTGCTTACGATTTTCGCCTTCGCGGGGTTCGTCTCGGCGGCGAGTGGGGGATTGGCCGGGGCGGCGCCGCGGGTCCAAACAGTCCAGGTCGCCTGTCGCGAGGTCCCGGACGCCGAGAGCAGCTTGGCCGTCCTCGTGAGCCCGGACGACGTTCTGCGCGTCGATGAGCTTAAAGCGCGGGAGCACGCCGGTGATCCGACGGTCCCGCAGGGCGACGGCGCGCGCATCACGATCGCCGCTCAGCCGTTCGTGAATTCGGCCTGGCTTCAACGTGTCATCGACTGTCATCTCGCGCACAATGCCGTGTCGCACCGACCGGCGAGCGCGAGCCGATCGCCGCTCGACGTCGAGGGAACGACGATTACGGTGAGCGCGGAGCCTGGGACGCTGACGATCAACATCGGCACTAACGATCACCAAGCGGCGCGAGAGGTGCTGGCGCGGGCGCGCGCCCTCTTGCCGCCCCGCTGAGTCGGCCGTCGAGCGGGCGGCCCGGCCGGGAGAAGTGCCGTATGCTGCCGCCGTGTCCGGCGCCATAGAGCTCATCTACGCGCACCCGTATCCCGACCGGTCGCGTGCCAACCGCGCGCTGCTCGCGGGCGTGCGCGACATGCCAGGCCTCGAGGTGCGGAGCCTCTACGATCTCTATCCCGACTTCGGCATCGACGTCGAAGCGGAGCGCGAGGCGCTCGTGCGGGCCGACGTCGTCGTGTGGCAATGCCCCTTCTACTGGTACGGGATGCCGGCGCTGCTGCACCAGTGGATCGAGAAGGTGCTCGGACACGGCTGGGCGTACGGGGCGGGCGGCACGGCCGTGCGCGGGAAGACGGCGTTTTGGGCCACGACGACGGGCGCGCCCGAGTCCGCCTACCGCCCGGGCCAGATGCACGGTCATCCGTTCGAGGCGTTCGTGCCCGCGATCTCGCAGACGGCGCGCTTTTGCGGCATGCATTGGGCGGGGCCGCCGCTCGTCGTGCACGCCGCGCACCGCGTGAGCGACGACGAGCTGCGCGCCGCCGCCGAGCGCTATCGCCTGCGCCTCGACGCGCTCGTGAACGAGATGGACGCGGGCGTGCGCGTCGGCGCGCACGCCGGAGCGGGCGATGCCTGAGCACGGGTTGCTCTTCGAGGTCATGGTGTATCTCGGCGCGGCCGTCGTGTTCGTGCCGCTCGCGAGCCGACTCAAGCTCGGGTCCGTGCTCGGCTATCTCATCGCCGGCTGCGTCATCGGGCCCTTCGGGCTGCGCCTCGTGCGCGACGTCGACGCCATCCTGCACTTCGCCGAGTTCGGCGTCGTCCTCATGCTCTTCCTCATCGGGCTCGAGCTCGAGCCGAAGCGCCTTCGCGCCATGCGGCGCGCCGTCTTCGGCGGCGGCTCGCTGCAGATGGCCGTGTGCGGCGGCTTGCTGACCCTCGGGGGCGTCGCCCTCGGCCTGCCCTGGAAGGGCGCGCTCGTCGGCGGCTTCGCGCTCGCGCTCTCGTCGACCGCCATAGCCGTGCAGACGATGCGCGAGCGCGGGATGCTGACCGCGCCCACGGGCGTGACGGCCTTCTCGGTGCTGCTCTTCCAGGACATCGCCGCCATTCCGCTCATCGCGCTCGTGCCGCTGCTGGCGGCCGGGCCGGGCGCGAGCGCGGGCTGGGCGGGAGCGGCGCGCGTCGCGGGGGCGGTGGCCGCCGTGGTCGTCCTCGGGCGGTACCTCACGCGGCCGCTCCTGCGCATCGTCGCGCGCACGGGCCTGCGCGAGGTTTTCACGGGCTTCGCGCTGCTGCTCGTCGTCGGCATCGCGCAGATCATGGCGGCCGCCGGCGTGTCGATGGCGCTCGGCGCCTTCCTCGCAGGCGTGCTGCTCGCGAGCTCCGAGTACCGGCACGCGCTCGAGACCGACATCGAGCCGTTCAAGGGATTGCTCATGGGCCTGTTCTTCATCGCCGTCGGCATGTCGATCGACTTTGGGCTCGTCGCGAGCCGGCCGCTCGAGATCGTCGCGCTCGTCGTGGGCTTGCTCGCCGTCAAGGCGCTCGCGCTGCGCGCGCTCGGCGGCGCCCTGCGCGTCGCCGCGGGCGACCGCTGGCTGTTCGCGGCGCTGCTCGCGCAGGGGGGCGAGTTCGCCTTCGTCGTCTTCGGCGTCGCGGGCCAGGCGCGGCTCCTGCCTGGCTCGTGGGACGCGTTGCTCACGCTCGTCGTCGCGCTCTCGATGGCGCTCACGCCGTTCCTGCTCCTCGCGCACGACCGCCTGGCGCGCCGGCGCGGGGCCGCCCGGCCCGACGACGTCGTCGAGGACGAGGGCGCGCCCGTCATCATCGCGGGCTTCGGGCGCTTCGGCCAGATCGTGGGGCGGTTGCTCTTCGCCTCGCGCATCCGGGCGACGGTGCTCGACCACGACGCCGACCAGATCGAGACGCTGCGCAAGTTCGGCTTCCGCATCTTCTACGGCGACGCGAGCCGCCTCGACTTGCTGCACGCCGCGGGCGCCGAGCACGCCAAGCTGCTCGTGCTCGCCATCGATGATCCCGAGGCGAGCGTGCGGCTCGCCGAGGTCGTGCGGCAGAACTTCCCGAAGCTCAAGGTCGTGGCGCGCGCGCGCAACATCAGCCACTGGGTCGAGCTGCGCAAGCAGGGCGTCGAGGCCGTCGAGCGCGAGACCTTCGAGTCGGCGCTCCGCAGCGGGCGCGCGGCGCTCGAACGGCTGG
>DATKFB010000619.1:0-2284 GCA_035544435.1 Polyangia bacterium | reverse complement strand
GTCTGATCGCCGCCGCCGCCGCCGAGCGACGCGAGGACCTTCACGCCAGCGGCGTGTGCCGCGTCAACGATGGCTTTTACGTCGGCGTCCGAGGCCCCCATGTTCCACTGGTTCGACGTATTCGCGAGCGCGAAGGCGAGGCAGAGGTGAGTCATCTTCGAGAAGCTCAGCTTCTTGGCCCAGGTCGCGTAGCTGCCGTTGTAGTTGGGAAGGTACCCGACGACGTGCAGACCGCTCGGGGCGGAGCCGTCGACGGTCGCGCCGGCGGCGCCCCGCGCGCCGGCCGAGCCATCGGGCGAAACGCCCGCGTCGACGCCCCCCGCGCCACCGTTCGCGGCGCCATCGGCCACGCTCGTCGAACCGGCGGCGCCCGTCGGCGCGACACCCCCCGCGCCGGCGGACGACGGGATCATGTTGCCCGCGTCCGGCACGCCGCCGCCGCTGCCGACGCTTCCGCCGAGGGGACCGGTCCCGCGAGGTTGGCTACCCGCGGTACAGGCAGCCCCGCCCAGCGCGCACAAGAGCACGATCTGGCGGGACCATCGGACGGTCGGTTCGACGACGCGGTCTGGCAAGAGCTACCTCCTCGGTCCAGATGTAGTTTCCTCGAGCGGGCGAAATCGATCACGCCACCGGCAGCCTTAGGGGCCGCGCTGATCGATTGCGACCGTGGCAAGCAACTAGATCCTTGATGCGCGCTCCCTCGACTTGGACCGTTCTCCTCGGCGCGCTGGCCGTCGGCGGGGCGGCCTGCTCGAGCCCGCGCGGCTCGACGGGCGCGGGCGGCGGTCTCGCGGGAACGCGCGGCGGGGGCGGAGAATCTACGGTGACTGGTGGCGCCGGCGCGAGCGGTGCGGCGGGTACGAGCGCGGGTAGCACCGGAGCAGCCGGCGCGACCTTCGATGCGGCCGTCGGCGCGGGCTCGGGCGGCACCTCCGACACGGGCGCGGCCGGCGCCGATGCCTCGAGCGGAGGTGGCGGGCGCGCCACTGACGCCGGGAGCGACGCCAAACCGGTCTCGACCGATGGCGGGGCCGACGTCGGCTCGAGCGCGCCGCCCGGCAAGCAGGTCCTCGTCTGGGTTTGGCAGAGCTACGCGACCTCGCTGGCCGCCGTCGCCGCGCATGCGAAGAGCTTCACGGACGTCAGCCCCGCCCTCTACCAGATCAACTACGCGTACCAGTCGGGCGTCGCCAAGCTCGTCAACGCCAACGACAACTTCGATGGCCTCACCTCGAAGCAGGTCACGGAGAAGATCCACGCCGCCGGGCTCAAGAGCGTGCCGCTGATGTACGGCGGCGCGGGAAACTTCGGGACCGACCAGGGCATCCAGAACGTGCTCGATGACGCTCCGGCGGGCGCGCGCCAAGCCTTCATCGACGCAATGGTCGGAGAGGCCGTCGCGAAGGGTCACGACGGCTACAACCTCGACTGGGAGGTCGGAAACACCGGCTACGCGGCCTATGGCGCCAAGCTCCTGTCGTTTCTCGCCGCGTTTCGCGGCGCGCTCAACGCCAAGGGAATGACCGTCTCCCTCGACCTCGGCGGCTGGTACGTGCGGCAGTGTACGGGCGCGGGCTCCGACGGTCTCGTCGATCTCGCCCAGATGGGCCACAGCGTGGATCTCGCCATCATCGAGGACTACTCCGGCTCTCTCGGCAACCAGGCGGGCACCTGTCCGGCCAGCAGTCCGAAGCAGCAGAGCTGCGACGGGAGCTTTCTCACGCAGCTCGGGATCATGTGCAACCTGCCCCGCGACGTCGCGAGTATCGGCGTCATCTCGCCCGGCACGAACCCCTTCGCCGCCGACGCGCTCTCGGCGGTCTCACGCTTTGGCTTCACGCGGGTGGCCGTGTGGCCGGACGCTTCGCAGTTCCTCGACGCGAGCAACATGCCGGCGGGCGCGACCTGGTACTCCGTGCTCGCCGACTGGCTCGCCAAATAGGACGCGCGCGCCTCAGGCCGTGCGCGCGACGAGCTCGGCCTCGATCTCGATGGCGACCTCGTCGCCGACGACGACGCCGCCGGCCTCGAGCGCGAGGTTCCAGCGCAGGCCCCAGTCCTTGCGATCGATGCGCCCGCGCGCCGTCACGCCGCGGCGCGAGTTGCCCCACGGATCCTTGAGCGGCGGCGGCAAGGCCTCTACCTCGAGCGTCACCGGGCGCGAGACGCCCCGAATCGTGAGGTCGCCCGTGACGCGCAAGTCACCACTCGGACCCGACGGGGCCTCGACGCGCGTCGAGCGGAAGGTGACGGTCGGATGATTGGCGACGTCGAGGAAGTC